>CAZGTJ010000204.1:294-780 GCA_964528545.1 uncultured Methanosarcinales archaeon | reverse complement strand
AAAGTGGAAAAAGATGATGTTTGGGTTTTATCAAATGCAGTTCAGAAAATAGTTTCCGAAATAAAAAAAATTGACGATGTTTTTGTATACGGAAACAGTTCCCAGATAAAATTAAGTATTGCCCCAATCGAAGTTTTTATCAGGATGAGCGCTAAAAAAATTACTGACGAAGATAAACTAATAGGCGAGATCAAATCCAAAATATCAAATTGGAAAAAAGAACAGGCGGCTCTGTTGAAGACTCGGAATTGATAAAGGGGATTGTTCTCGACAAGGAGCGTGTGCATAGCGGAATGCCAAGGCAGGTAAAGAACGCAAGAATCGCGCTATTAGACAAGGAAATCGAAATCAAAAAGACAGAAATCGACGCAAACATCGAAATTACAAGCCCGGACCAGCTGCAGGCATTTTTGGACCAGGAAGAAAAGATGCTAAGGGACATGGTTGAAAAAATCGCAAACTCCGGCGCAAACGTCCTCATATGCC
>CAZGTJ010000204.1:0-284 GCA_964528545.1 uncultured Methanosarcinales archaeon | reverse complement strand
TAAATTTAAATTTCTAATCAATTTAACTTTGATTCCCATGAGATGGAAAGTTGAGGTTGGAATATAAGTAAATGATTGCTTAAGGGTTAGGAGTTGGTGTCGGTGATGGTTGAGGAGCGAAGGAGGAGAGCCAGCGCTGGACAGCCGCTTCCCAGTTGGGAAATTGAGAATCAGAATAAGGATTGGACGGATACGATCCGAGAGGGTCGTTTTTATCTACATAATAAAGTATAGAATGTATTCCTGCCGAACCATTATAATTACCGTTGAGCATAATTTTGTCA
>CAZGTJ010000203.1:0-2594 GCA_964528545.1 uncultured Methanosarcinales archaeon | reverse complement strand
GCTTGTCCAGGCAGGAAACATAGCCCTCATCTTTTACATTCAAAGAAGTACTGTCATTTTTGTCATGCCCTGCAATTACTTCCATGAGCAGCGCAACATCGCGGATTGATTTTCCCATCGGGCCAATTTTATCAAGGGAATTCCCAAAATCCAATAATCCATATCTTGAAACTCTTCCATAAGTCGGGCACAGTCCAAATATTCCGCAAAAAGATGATGGCTCGACAATCGAGCCTCCGGTTGATTCTCCCAATGCAATGTGATTGCCAAGCTTTTGGCTTATTCCCGCGGCGCCTCCGGAAGAGCCTCCGCAGGTTCTTTCCTTGTCAAAAGGATTTTTTGGAATGTTGTACGTGTTAACAGAAAAAGCCCCAAAGCCAAACTCGTCTTGTGATGTTTTCCCAACTATAAGCCCCCCTTCTTCCTTGACTTTCTGGATTACAAATGCGTCAAACAGGGGTTTGTAGCTTTCAAGAATCCTTGAGCCGGCTGTGGTCTCGATATTTTTCACGCAAATTGCATCTTTTACAGAAATGGCAACTCCAAGAAGCTTTTTGTTCTTTATGCTCTTGTCATCATTTTTCAGGCATTTTTTTATTTTTTTTGCCTTCTCAAGCGCAAGCTGCGATGAAATTTCATTGAAATAATGAAATTCCTTATTAATTTCCTTGCAGTTTTCAACTAATTTGTGCGCATGCTCTACTATATCAATTTCGTTGCTCTTTACTTTTTGTATAAAATCATAAACTGCCATTACTTATCACTAATCGTGATTTTTATCATCTTGTCTCCAACTTCAAGGTTTTCCACAACATCCATGCCTCCCGCGACCTTCCCAAAAACGGCATAGCTGCCGTCGAGAAAATGCGCTGCATCCAGCGTTATGTAAAATTGCGAGCTTGCGCTGTTCGGGTCTTGCGAGCGCGCCATTCCAAGCGCTCCTTTTACATGCTTTAACTGCGGAACTATTTCCAAAGGAATAGTCTTTTCGCTTCCTCCAGTCCCATCGCCTTTTGGATCCCCGCCCTGGACCACAAACCCGGGCTCCACTCTATGGAAAATCAGCCCATTGTAAAATCCCCTGTTTGATAGCTCAATAAAATTACTGGTTGTTACCGGAGCCTTTTCTGTATATAATTCTGCCTTGATTGTCCCCTTGCTCGTTTCGATTGTCGCATATTTCACGTTTCCTACCTCGCCGCCTTGATTGTCCTGAATTTCCAAGCCTTGGTTTTGGCTTGAATCGTAAATCAATTTTGATTTTTGTGAATATGCATCAGAAGTGACTTTGTTTTGCGTGCAGGAGGCGGCCAAAACTAAAATCACAAGCAAAAAAGTGATTTTTTTCATATCGAACCAGGCCCCTTGAAATACCCGCCTTTCTTGTGGAGAGTCAATGACAAAGCCTCGTCTTGAGATAGGCATTTGTGCTCCTTATCCTCCCTTAAAACATTCCTTATTTCAACAGGATGAAAGCTTGGCTTTACGTTATCAGTATTTATATTTTTTAATTGCTCAAAGAACTCCAATGACTCTTTTAGCTGGGGCAGGAATTTAATTATCTCATCTTCGCTTAATTTCAGCCTTGCCACTTCAGCTACATGCTCAAGAAGCTTCCTGTCAACTTCCATGGCTTACGTTATTTGCTGAGTGTTTTTATATGTTTTTGTTTTGATATGCTGGATTAGATAAATTTACTTAGTTTACCAAATAATTGCAGATTATGGCACAAATTTATGTTAATCTCGATTATCATGTCAGTTTATTATTAACGGGTTACCGCCTTAAACCATTATAATTACTCTTTCTTCCAAATAAAAATTTTGCAATTAGGGTTAAACAATAAATAACTACGCCTATTGCAAAGAGCATGTAAAATATTGTGAATAATTTTCCTGCATCAGTTTTTGGTGCAATATCGCCATAACCGACTCTTGTTAATGTTGACGCAGCCAAATACATTGCATCAATAAAAGTTAATTTTTCAAGATAATAATAAACAAAGCTTCCGCCGAAAAAAAGCAGCAGAATCGTGATGCTTAGATATATAATCTTAATTCGATGGTATGCTTTTCCCTTAGATTTGCTTTTTTCACTAACTGATGATGCAATTAAACGCTGCTTTACTCTCTTTTTGAATATGGACTGAAACTTCCTGCTTAAATTATTCATATTGGTTTCGTGCTTTTTTGATAAAGTATGAATTAAATTTGATTCTTTTATAAAGTATACTAAAAACCCAAAAATTAATCCAATACTAATAAAGTGATAGACTGGCTTGAGCTTTAAAAATATCAAAAAGTTAGGTATCACGATCGATAATGCGAACAATACGCCAAGTATTATCAGATTTCTTAATATTTTCTTCTCATTAGCAATTTCCCTTGGGTACAGCTTAATAAAAAATATTGAAATATGCTTAAATAATAACAAAGCTCTCCTTATAATATTATATGTTGGGAACAAAACTGCTATCACAAATAAACCTGCTACTGAATAAACAAAAATCTTGTTTACAAGAAAGCTAGTTAAGACGTCTTTAAAGAAATGCCAAACAATAAAACCCGTTGCAGAAATAAAAAATAATGCTAAAA
>CAZGTJ010000202.1:0-2599 GCA_964528545.1 uncultured Methanosarcinales archaeon | reverse complement strand
TAAAGCTGAGCGTAAATAATTTTCATTCCTTCCACAAATTTTTCCTTGTCATTGGTGTTCCGCATCGCAAGCTCAAAGCTGTCGACGACAGCCAATAACTTTGAAATCAATTCTGCAGTCGCATATTTCGCGAAATCCGCTTTTTGCTTTTCAGTCTGCTTGCGGTAATTGTCAAATTCTGCCTGAAGCCTCTTCAACGTGTCGGTTAAATCATCAATTTTCTTTTCCTTCTCTTCAAACTGCTTTTTCAAGTCGGCATCCAAATGTTTCACGCTTTCCTTGCTTTCCTGCTTTAGCTCCTTTTTTTGCTCCATTTTCACCACAAAAAATTAAAAAGTCAAAAGCTCACGACCACACCGCTCGGCATTTGGATGGGCATTGTGAAATCCTCTTCGAAAAAACTTTCCATGCCTCTGAATGGTTCCCATTTTCATTAGTTCTGCCATAGTTACCACCTTGACTGTACATTTAAATTTCTGTTGACCTTAAGTCAACGGAATGTAGCTAATATCAACATATATATAAATGTTTCGGCAAAGATTTATATATTTAAATACTCATGCAAATTTATGGCATATATAAAGCAGCGCATCACCATCATAAACATAAGAAAGCCCGCAGAGCACGCTATAAATGAGGAGCTGCAGTGGCTTGGGACTTCTCTGGGACTTTTTAATCTAAGGGACAAGGACAAAAGCATGTTTCGAATATTTATCGAGCTTCTGAAAAGCGCTAAAAAACACCGCCCAATGACAAGCGATGAACTTTCCGCAGGAATCGGGCTTTCGAGAGGAACAGTCCTTCACCATGTCAACAAGCTTATTGAATCCGGCCTTGTAATTCATGAAGGCAATAAATACCTTCTCAGGGTCGAAAATCTCCAGTCATTGATTGAGGAGGTGGAAAAGGATGTCAAGAGGGCCTGCGACGATTTAAAGGAAATCGCAAAACAAATTGATGACGCGCTGGGAATTTAGTGTCCTAATCCTGCAATAGTAAATTATTTAAACAAGCAGCCGGAAAAAACCGACATGAGAAAATATATAGTAATGATTGCCGCATTTCTTTTGCTGACCCCTCTTTCGCTTGCAGACATTGCAATAGAAACAAACCAGCAGGTTTACAGCCTCGGGAACAAAATCAAGACATCCGCATCGGTCTTCACAGGCCAGGCATTTGAAGGGCTCTTTAGGCTCACTTTATCCTGCGAAAAATACTCTATTCAATATTACCTGATTCCGATATCATTAGAACCTGGATTCAGGACGGCAATTGATGTGCCTGACATCACTGCGGCAGGCCGGATGATGGGGAAATGCAAAATGATTGGAGAGCTTCTGACAAATGAAAACAGCGTTGCTGAAAAATATGAAACCAAGCATTTCAAAGTTGCTGGCTCCCTTATTGTTCTTCTTGTCAACGAGCATGTGGCTGCCCTCCCGTCCGAGACAATAAAAATTACGGGCATCGTAAATGAGGCGTCGGGGAACAATCTTGCAAAAGGTTCTGCAAAAATCAGCCTCGGCTCAGAGTCGCATGAATCAGAAATCAGCGATGGAAAATTTGATTTTTCATTGAAAATACCGGAGCAGATAAAATCAGGAAAGCATGAAATAGTAATCGCCGCCCTTGACACAAGCGGCAACAAAGGAGAGTCATCTTTGGAGCTTGATATTGCCCCAATTCCAACAAAAATCGAAGTCAGAGCAAATGCAACACAGATAAATCCGGGAGAGGTTGTCGAAATAGCCGCCTCGCTTTATGACCAGGCAGGCGACTTGATTAACTCGGCAATAAGAATAGATTTGGCCTCTCCGGAAGGCACGAACGTGTTCGTGAAAGAATCAAAAAGCAATGAGAAAATATATTACGAATTCAGCCAGCATGTGCAGCCCGGCCCGTATTTGCTTACAGCGGCCTACAACCATTTAAGCTCAATCGCCCAAATCAATGCGAGCGAAATCAGGCTGATCAATATACAATACGGCAACGAAACCATCATTGTGCAAAATATGGGGAATGTGCCGTTTCAGGACAAGCTGACTTTCATAATTCAGAACGCAGCCGGGAAATTTTCCATTACAAAAGATGTCAGCGTAGATCCTGCCAAGCTGCTTCAAATTGACTTGTCGCAGGAAGTGCCTTTCGGAATTTATGACATCATCCTTAACAAGTCTTCAAACGATTCCATCCAAGATGCCAAGGCTTTTCTTGCTTCAAGCGCCCGTGACGCCGGCAGCATCCTTGCAAACAGCGTGACAATCCATGACAACAGGCCCGTTTATAAAAAAATTGCAGGCGGGTTTTCGCATGCAAGCGGAGCCCTTGTTGGAACTAAGGGGATGTTGACAAGAAACCCATCGATTGCTTCGCTGATTATAATAATTCTCGTCGGCATAATCGTGATTTATTACGGCAGAAGGCCTCTGATGAAGCTGATCAGAAGGGAAAAAGACAGTGATTAATCCCGATTTCGACAAATTTATATACTTATTACTGCCAGGCAAATGGCATGGAATTGGAATGCCACAAGTGCGGATACAAGTTTAAGAGGCCCGCGGCGCCTCAAAGATGCCCTTACTGCTCTGCAGAGGATTCT
>CAZGTJ010000201.1:0-2613 GCA_964528545.1 uncultured Methanosarcinales archaeon | reverse complement strand
ACTATTTCCAAAATGTAATTGTGTGGGTGCGGGAGAATTTTACGAATTATCGCCGAGAGATGAATAGTGTGGAGTGGGGCGAGCTATATAATAAATTCAAAGACAAGAAACTGAACGTTGGCAAACTAGAAGCCGAAATCAAAGAGTTGATGCAAGACGAAGATGTAACGAAAAAATCCGGCATTTATCAGTATGTTCTAACGCGGCAAGAAAAGTATCTTTCTATTCGTGTCTTTACCGATAAAATGAAGCGCGAAGCGTATGAGAGACAAGACGGCATTTGTCCGTTTTGTAAAAAGCAGAAAAAAGAGAAGAAGCAATGGGATATTTCAGAGATGGAAGCTGATCACATAACACCTTGGCACGAGGGCGGAAAAACAATTTCAGGAAATTGCCAAATGCTATGCAAGCAAGATAATCGAACCAAATCCGGAAAGTAAAATGATTAGGTGCTGGAGTATGTAAGAAAAAAAGGTACCAGGAACCTATTCCATTCATACCTTCATTGGTATTGGAACCAAAAGGGACTGTTTCGAACTGAGACGGTCTTTTTTGATTTCCAAAAATCACATGGGCTTTTTTGACGGGGGCAATCATTGAATCGTCGGGGGCATCATTTTTACCGTCGAGCGCAAGCGCTGAATTGTTTTTCAATAAAAAGGAAAGTTTAATTTGATTGGGGGCTTGCCAGAGTATGGGCTTTATTATTGCGTAACGGGAGCGGCACAACTGCTTGTGTCGCGGAATGTGATAACCTGCTATAATGTACTCAAAGAAAATATATGAAATATTTCTTCAAGATCTTTGCGATCTCTCTACTCGTTCTCTTGATTTCATACATTACATTGGAAATCTTGCTCGCTAGTTTGCCATTTGGAAAATATTTCGTTGATTTTGGAGATTTTCGAAGGTGGGTTAGCATCCCGTTTATTGTTTTCTATATTCTTGTGCAATTATTTTTTTATACAGCCCAGTTTGCTCTTTGCATACGGACAAAATTTTTTACAGCTGTGGGTTCTGAAAAATATTTCGCAATACTTTTGGCAATTATCTGTGTCCAAATTTTTTCATTTGCAGGGTCGATGGAGTTTGAGAATATGATATCGATCGCGCTTCCCTGCAGGTATATCATCCTCTGTTGCGATTCTTCGGGATGAGGGGGGATTTCTTAATCGCTGAGCATTTTTATTGCGATCGTAAGTTTTTTGCTTATCGCGAAAAATCTGAAAGGTAAAAAGGCGCATTCTTGAAAAACTATGCCAAAACAAATATATAAGAATCAGGCGTCAGTCAGATGCCACGTTATTCGGAATATACGCAGTGGCCTTTTCTCTGTTTTGATAGCCGCAGCGGCAGCGCCATATCCGCTTAGTGCAACAAGCGTTATATCGCAGGACGAATATTCGTTGCCCGTACAACTTTTCCTTCTCATTTGTTTTGGTGCACCGTTTGCTGCGTTTCTCATCCGGCACGCTCGGCGCTATCATTTGTTTGTTATCTTCGGCATCGCTTGTGCCCAATTTTTTGCCTCCACGATTATTTTCTACAACTAAAAAAAAGGTACCAGGAACCTATTCCAGATCGAGCTGGTTCAGGCAAATGCACTCAAGAATTACGAAATATTTTTATTGTTGGTTTCGTTGCTTGCGCCGATTGCCGTTGGTTTCTGGACAGCATATTTTATTCCATCATCAAAGAGTTCAGAGATATGGTGGAGTGCCATAGCATTTCAATAGTTACGGTCGTTTTTATTGCGTTGGCAATGATTTCTCGCCATAAGGTCTATAACGGAAAAATTAAAAAAGTGACAACACTGGATCGTTTCGACTAATTCGTTTAGGAGATAAAAATGTATGGATAAGAGCATCGCAAAACTGTTAGCGCGGTTGACAGCACTGAAGGCAAATTTGCCAAAAAATTTAGTAGCAAAAAAATACGCTGATGAATTTAACTCTATTTTACTGGAACTTGAGAGGTGTTCAGAGGAAGGCCTCAATGAATTTAAGATAGCGGAGGCAGAAATTAAGCCGAGACTTCTAAGTTCGAATTACAATACTGGACGAGCAACCTATTCTTCTGAGCTCTACTGCGATAGAGATTTTCTATTAATGAAAATCGACGGGGTGTTGGGGTACTTTACTTTGCTATTACAGCCAAACGAAATAATAAATCAGATGGGTTTTCATGTTGAAAGCAATGACTAACTGGCCAACAAAAAAATATGAGAAATATGAATCATAAAGAATGGGTGAAAAATCAATTTAGGGCAGTCAAGGGTCGTGCTATTTATCGAGATGTAATAATTCACTCCTGCTTTATTGAGGCAGTTTCAAGACGACTCGGCAATGGCCGTGATTTTCAGTGTTCGATAAAAAAACTTAGAGCCAACTATCCAGACTATAAAACAGAAGTTGATAAATTAGAGCAGCTTCGTAAAATGAGGAACAGAATGATACATGACCTTCTAAAAGATGAGGCTCTAACTAACGCAGAAATAACTCAAACAATTCGAGTCATGAAAAAAGTGTTACGAGAGATTTATAGCACAGATAATGGGCTAGTAAATAAATTTTTCAAAGAAAAATATCAAATTGACGCAAAGGATTTCCAATA
>CAZGTJ010000200.1:0-2628 GCA_964528545.1 uncultured Methanosarcinales archaeon | reverse complement strand
GACGGCACTCCATTGCTGACAGAGAAGCACATCAAGCAGCTTGAGAAGAATGAAATAACATGGTCGGATCTCGTAAAGCAGGGGATAATAGAATATATCGACGCCGCAGAAGAAGAAAATGCGCTGGTAGCCTTTTTTGAAAGTGAACTTACGGTGGAGCACACGCACCTGGAAATCACTCCGCTGGCGATGCTGGGGTACTGCGCTTCACTGGTTCCCTACGGGAACTTCAACCAATCAACAAGACTAAATGCAGGCGCAAAAAACCAAAAACAGGCTTTGGGGTTCTATGCTTCTAACTACATTGTCAGGATGGATATGGACGTAAATCTTCTTCATTATCCCCAGATTCCTGTTGTCAATACAATAATGCATGACATTTCCGACTACGGCAAGCATCCGGCAGGCCAAAACATTATAGTTGCAATCATGAGCTACAAGGGCTACAATATGGAGGATGCCATAATCCTGAACAAGGGCTCGATTGAAAGGGGACTTGGCGGGTCAACCTATTACAGGCCGGCTGTCGCCGAGGAATTAAGATATGCCGGAGGCTTAATTGACCAGATAGGGATTCCAGACAAGGATGTCAAGGGGTACAAGACCGAGAAAGACTACAGGTTTTTGGAAGATGACGGGATAATATACCCGGAAGCGAAGGTCAAGGAAGGGGATGTAGTCATAGGCAAGACAAGCCCGCCAAGATTTTTGAGCTCGATGGAAGAATACAGCCTGGCTTCAAGCACAAGGAGGGAAAGCTCAATAAACCTTAAGCACGGGGAGGAAGGGATAGTGGATTCTGTACTTATAACAGAAAACGAGGAAGGAAACAAGCTCATACAGGTCAGGATAAGGGACCAGAGGGTTCCTGAAATCGGAGACAAGTTCACAAGCAGGCACGGCCAGAAAGGCATTGTGGGACTGATTGTGCCCCAAAGCGATGTGCCGTTTTCAGCATCAGGCATAGTGCCCGACTTGATATTCTCACCGCATGGGATCCCTTCAAGGATGACCATTGCGCACCTGATCGAGATGGTTGCAGGAAAGGTAGGCGCCTTGGCAGGCAGGTACATAAACGGCACAACTTTTGATGCCGAGCCGGAAGAGAGGCTGAGGAAAGAGCTGCTTTCGCTGGGATTCAGGGAAAGCGGCGTTGAAACAATGTACAATGGGCAGACAGGTGAGCAGTACACTGCAAAAATATTCATCGGCAGCATGTATTACCTGAAATTGAAGCACATGGTCGCAAACAAGATACATTCAAGAGCCAGAGGTCCAATACAATTGCTGACAAGGCAGCCGACAGAAGGAAGGGCAAAGGAAGGGGGCTTGAGGCTTGGGGAGATGGAAAAAGACACCTTTGTAGCGCACGGGGCTTCGCTGCTGCTCAAGGAAAGATTCGACAGCGACAGGACAATAGTTCCGGTGTGCGAGAGCTGCGGGATAATCGCCATAAAGGACGGCTACAAGAACAAGTCGTACTGCCCGGTTTGCGGGGAGAATACTGACATAAACGACATCGAGATAAGCTACGCATTCAAGCTGATGCTTGACGAGTTCAAATCATTGGGAATTTATCCGAAATTGCAATTGGAGAGCAAATATTAATTAGTCGGTAAAACCCTTTTAAAATTTAAAATTGATTTAAAAATAATGAATTAAAAGTTAATGTTCGTGCGCCAATGTGAAAGCGCAAGTAGAACTAAAAGAATTAAGCGCGAAAACGCAATAGCAAAAAATTTCAATAACTTGAACATTAACGAAAAACTCAATAAAATTAAAATTTAAAAAATCAATACACTTAAAAACAACATAAAATCAACAAAAAAATAAAATATTACAAAAACCCAAAACAAAATGGCGGACATCATCTCAGAATACGAGGACAAGCTTCCATCGAAAATAATTGAGGAAATCAGAAGTAACCTTCCAAAAGGCATAAGTGATACAAAACTGAGGAAAATAATGGAAGCAGTCCGTCAAGAATATGGAAATGCAAGGGTTCATCCTGGAGAATCAGTTGGCCTAATATCTGCGGAGTCGATTGGCGAGCCAGGGACGCAGATGTCCATAGCTTATGATGAGAAGGTAATTGTTAAAAACCAGAATAAAATCAAAATTGTGAAAATCGGAGAATTTATCGACAAAATAGTCGAAAAAAAAATTAATTACGCAAAAAAAGAAGACACCGAAGTGTGCGGTTTGGACAGCGCAGAATTATTTGTGCCTGCTTTGAGCCAAAATGAAAAAATAGAATGGAAAAAAGTGACTGCAATGAGCAGACACAAATCTCCTGAAAAACTATTAAGGATAAGGACAAGATCTGGAAGGCAGATTACTGCAACACCTTACCATTCGTTTGTGATAAGGCAGAATAATAACCTCACTCCGGTAGCCGGCTCAAGCCTTAAAATTGGCGATCGTATACCTGCTGCAAGAAAAATAATAAACCTCACAGATAACGAGTTTCTTAAATTAGAAAATTATCTTCCTAAAACGCAATACATTTATGAAAGCGAACTGAGAAAAGCAATAAATAAAGAAGAAAATTTTTTACTGCCAATAAAAAGTTACGAGCAATTGAATAATTATGCGCAAGGAAACAATAAGTTTCAGGTGATGCAAAAC
>CAZGTJ010000199.1:927-2645 GCA_964528545.1 uncultured Methanosarcinales archaeon | reverse complement strand
AAACCAAGTTCTTAAGATGCGAGAAATGCGAGCATACTTGGAGAGATTATGATTAGCTTTGGAAGAAATTAAGCCTCATACAGTGATTTTATCATATTTATTCTTTTCATAATATCTGGCACTTCAAAAGGTTTGCCTAAAGTAACAAATTCATCAAAGTTTGTGATTTCAAAACCTCTCAATTGGGCCTCTAAAATAGCCCTGTGCTCTGGTTGGTAAAGTTTTTTTGCATTGTCTCGGGCTTTTTCAAAGTCTTCGTGTGACAACCCTCCGCCAGACACAATTAGAATAGGTATGTAAAAACCTGGTTGTAGACCCTGTTTCTGGACCAAGAGTTCCAAAAATTCATTTCCTTTTATAACAGGCATCATTAAATCGGTCACAAGGAGTCTTGGTAAAGGATTTTTATTAATATAATCAAGGGCTTCTTTGCCATCTTTTGCCACGGTAGGAGAATAACCATTCATTTTCAAGAGTTCCTTAAGTAAATCCCTAACTGATTTTGTGTCATCTGCTATGAGCGCAGTTAATCCATTTTCCATAGTGATAGTTGCATCTTCTCTATTTATAAATCTTTCCATTTTAACCATCAAATAGTGGTAAAAATGGTAGACTATTTTTAGGTAGAGGTAGTTATTAATAATCCGAAATATTTTTATTTGAATGCCATTTATGGAAATTATGAAAATCAAATCCATAAGGTTTAATGTTATTGCCAAGCCGAGCTCAAAAGAAAATAATATTCATTTTGACAAGGAAAGGAACGCTTACATAGTCCAGGTGAAAGCAAAGCCAGAAGACAACAAGGCAAACATTGAAATTATCAGATTCTTGTCTAAATTAACAAAGAAACGGGCAAGAATCGTATCCGGGCTAAAATCAAAAGAAAAAATAGTCGAGCTTGTTTAAAACAAAAAAGTATTTATAATAAAAAGCAGAGAGTAGCCAAAAAAGAGGGAAAAAATGTTTTTTTTAAGGCCAAAACCAAAGTCTGATGATATTTTGCCTCCGCCGCCGCCGTTTCCTGGGATTGAGTTTGAAGAGACTGAAAAACAGGCACAAGCGCAGTCCGAACCATTGGTTCCGGAGCCCCCTAAGGAACTGACGGAAATTGCAAAAGAGTTTGAAGATAATTTCATATTTGGAAAAAAGGAGTCAAGAAATAAACCTTCCGAAAAAAAACAAAAATCCGAAAAAATTCCGAGATACTTAAAAGATGATGGGATCGGCTCGCACTTTGATGACGACATACGGCAGCTCCAGAGCATAACAAAGCCAAATAGCCTTAAGGAAGCAAGAGAGGAGATAAAAACCGCAATTGAAAAAATCAAGAGACACCGGCCTACTTTGATGGAGCAGGTTGTAAGCAAGCTGGAAAAATTAAAGCAGCAGGATGACACAAGAAAGGAAGGTTATTATCAGCAGCCATTTTATGGAAGCGCCAATCCTGATATCCAAGAAGATGCTTCTGACAATATATTGGTTGCCAGAAACAAGATAAACGAATCAAGGCAGTTCTTGATGAGATTTGATTTAGATTCTGCAAAAAGGACTTATATCGAAGCGATGTCACTCTACAAGAATTTAAGCCCGCAGGAGCAAGCTAAAGTATATATGGAGGTCAGCGATCTTTACGCGGAGAGAAAAAGCGCAGAACGTATGCAGCAAATGCAGATTAAAGCCTAATCAAGTTATTTCTACCATATCACCTATTTTTA
>CAZGTJ010000199.1:0-917 GCA_964528545.1 uncultured Methanosarcinales archaeon | reverse complement strand
CCTGCAAGCAAGACTAGCAATATGGGAACGAATATTTTTAGCCTCATTCTTTCTGAAGCGCTTTTGCTTTTTATCGAGATTTCCAGAGTGCCGGCGCTTCCTTCCACCAAAAACAGCTTATTTTCCGAAGCCTGACTGTACGTTTCAAAAAAATCCAGCTTTTTGTTGAAATTTTTGCACCTAACGCTGTAGGACTTCTTGTTCAAGCTTGGCAAGTTTGTTATTATGTTTCCAAAATTATCAATTCTTACAACTTCCCCTTCTCTTTTGTTTATGTAAAAATCAAGGCTGGCTTCAAGTTTTGTTTTCTTTCCAATCTTTTCAAAACCTCCTTTCTCGATTTGTGCCGCTGCCTTTGCAAAAACATCCCTTCCATGAAATGTTTTTGAAGCATTTTTTGTTTCCAGCCTGCGCACATCCAAAATCCCGTCCTCGTCAGCCGCCTTAAACATCAAGCCATTATCAGGCCCTACAAAAAAATAATTTTTTGATTTAATTGCGACTGCCTGCCTATTGCTTCCAACCCCGGGGTCAACAACACAAAGAAAAACTGATTTTTCCGGAAAATATTTGCAGGAAGTGTATAAAATCCAAGCCCCCTCCTTTATTTTTTGAGGATTTACTTCATTAAACAAATCAATGACTTTTGCATTTTTGCTTATGGAATAAATAGTTCCCTTCATAATCCCCACATATTCGGAATTTCCAAAGTCTGTCAAAACCACTATCATGAATTTAAGTTGGCCATTTTTTATTTAAATATTTCCATGCAGCATCGGCTTCGGTGAAAATCTTTTCAAGGTTGCCGTCGGCTCGGCTGTAAAAGCGGCAGGGATGGCTGACATTCCCCGTAAGGGACGTTCCCCTTGTCAGTCATACGCCTATATTTTAAGAGCCTCGCATGTCGGAAATCGTCA
>CAZGTJ010000198.1:0-2664 GCA_964528545.1 uncultured Methanosarcinales archaeon | reverse complement strand
TTACGTATTGTACTTTGTCCTTCCCGCTAAAAGTCAAAACACTATTAATCAATGTTGGCCAATAGTTGTCTGTCAAATCTGAAAATTCATAATTTGGGCAGGAATCACAGTCCTGATAAGGTCCTCCTGTAACCTCAATGAGCCAAGTATCCCTGCCATCGTTAGCAAGCTCTTCCCCAAAAACTTCCCAAGTAGTTAAATTACTATGCAACCCTCTCGCCAGGACAACCGGCAATTCGACAGGGACTCCCGTGTAGTTCAGAATTTCCATGTAAGTTGAGCTTTTGTCAGGGATGATGTGCTTCATGCGCAGCATGACTCCATTGCTCGTTGTCACGTTCAAAACCTTACTTGTAAAGGTCTCTCCGTTAAGGGCGTTCCTCACAGCTACCGCAAATTCTTTTGTATTAGTTTCAAAGTATTGCTCATTGGAAGGCTGGTGCAGGTAGTCATAAACTCCTATCGCATCCACATTCCCATCGTCAATCAGGTAGGCCAACCCGACTTCCCCGTTGATTAATTCCGACTGCAACTTTACAAACTCCTTGGCTGCTGCAATGTCTCCTTCTATTCTGTTTCCATAAATAACAAGATTGGCTTGCCCGTCAACATTATACTCCCCCATAAGCCCTGCATAGGGGGCGTAATGCTTATTTCCAAGGTAATCAATTGCTGAAAAATCTTCAAAGCCCCAGCCAAAATTGTCCAATGTATAGTCCCTGTCCAAATTGGTGATTGCAGAATGCTTAGTCAAGTATATTTTGATGTCTGCGTCATTCGGGTTTTCCGTAATATAGGCTGAATCAATATTGCTTTTAAGGTAGGAAATGATTTCATGCAGCGCGGCGCTTGGGTCATAATCTCCCACATTCTGAATATAAACGTAAGGAAGCCCTTTAAATTCTTTTTCCGCAAAATTATTTTCTTCGTTGCTTTCTCCTATCTCGTTATTGTAATCAACGCTAACTACCATAATATCCTCTTTGTTGACGTCCATTGCAAAACTAAATGCCTTGTTCCCATTCCTGGCCAAATCAAAGGTTTCCTCTGAAGTTTCCAGTGTCTCCTTATTTTGGACAAATATCTTTGACCGTTTTGCTTCCTTTTGTCCAAAATTCCTGACCAGAACTGTAACATTTACCTTGCTCTCAAAAAAAAAAAAAAAAATTTCACTTTCTGAAACTGACAAGTCCGGAGTATAAGCGTTATCATCAATTATTAGTTTTGTCTGCCCTTCTTCACTCCATAATATATCCAGTGCTCCATTTCCGTCAACATCTGCAACAATCGGGTCTAAATTCCTGAAAGGGTAGCCAATAATTGGGGTCCCGTTAAGCCTTAGTATTCCTTTTGTGCCTACAATATCCAGTTCGCCGTCATTGTCCATGTCTGCCAAAAAACCCGGCCCTTTTGCGGAATTGGGGTCGATATCCATTTTCGTTGCACTCTTCCCGTATCCGCTATAGTTAAAGCATTTTAAAGACATGCCAATAAAACCTGAGGCGAAATCGTACTGGTGCGTTATGTAACAAATTTCGTTGGTTTTGTCCTTGTCTATGTCAATTATTAACGGCCCTGTGCCTTCGTATGACGAGTGCACATAGCCGGCCGTGTTATCATTGCAGTTTCCGTTTCCGCATATATTAAAAGCTTTAGAGCCATTATAGGCAAAAACGTATAGTGCAGTATACGAATCATCGCACATTTCATAGCCGCAGCTGTCGTCATAGTACACTGCAGCTGCAATTTCCATTTTCCCGTCATTGTTCAAATCGGCCAAAACGGGGTTCCCTTTCAGTTTGTATGCTGGAACATTGGCGCTGTAGATGTTATCAATAACCCATTCAGTTTTTTTGCCGGTTAAATCAAAGGAGGCGATTCCATATTGCTGGTCGCTGTTGTTGTCAAGCCAAAAAACCGCCTCGTAGTTTCCATCAGAATCTATATCACCAATTGCGGGAACTGTGTACTGCATCTCAATGGAATTTGAAATCTTGCGGGAATCAATTATCCTGGAGCTTAAGTCTACAATATTTATGTAGTTCAGCTTGTCCTTGAAAACGCAGGATTTTGTCCCGTCCAGGTCTAGGCATTTAATTCCCCCAAAAGATGCGTTATTTTGCAAAGTAATGTTAAACTCCTGAGCCAGCTGGTTATTTTTGTACTCGTAAACAAAAAAATATTGGCCCGAGCCCTGGGCCGAGTTAAAAACAATCTCTATAAAAGGGTCGTTGTCAGAATCAAACAATAAAGGCTGCCCTAAAATTTTTCCAATTTTTGTTTGATTGAGCACCCTAAGGCTCTTGTCAAGTAGGATGAGAGAATTGTTTGCAAAAATCACTATCTCGCTGCTTCCTTTTGAATCCAGATTGTCTGCCAGGGGCTGGAAATTCATTCCCAACTGGTCTATAGTGAAGTTTTTCGTTTTTGCCGGATAATACCCCGTTTCATAAACAATGCCTCCATTCCCCAGGTCATTCTGATAGGACTGCCATGCATAAGAATAATCAAGCGCCAGAAGCAATGCTATGGCCAGACAAATCCGAAATTTCCACCCCATACTCCAAGGTTTGCAAAAAGGGTATTTAAAATTTACCAATGAAGATAGGAGTGTGTTATCCAGAAACTATTTCCCTACGACAAGTTAATTGTAAGTATGAAACT
>CAZGTJ010000197.1:0-2667 GCA_964528545.1 uncultured Methanosarcinales archaeon | reverse complement strand
TTATATCAAGGGCCGTTAATTTGTAAGGCGGCAGCCCACCAAATTCCTCGTGGTTTGCGTAAAGCCCGCTTTTATTGCCGAGCGCATCCCCTCCCCTGTACATTATTACCCTTGAATCCTTTCCTAAGTATTTTCCATTGTAGAAAGGCGAGGACTGCATGAATGTGGTCAGCGCAGGGTCTGCGGCAACAAGAAAATTATAGCTGTTTACAAGGCTGTTTTTTATTTTGGAGCGCACAAGCATCTTCAGCACCCTTAATTCTGTATCAAAAATTCCTCGCGGCAGCGTGTAATGGCAATGAAACCCTATGCACTTTCCAGCTATCTTGAATCTGTTTTTTCCAAAGATGCTCTCCTGGATTTGGTACTGCTTATCGTTTCTCATCAGGGGATTGAAATTTCCAGGATAAGTTGCAAGAGGGCACAAGAGCATGTTGTTTTTTTCAGCTATTTCGATTATATGCTCCAGCTCGTCGAGAAGATGGCCCATGGTATTTGGAACCATTTCATTTGGATAGCTTGCAATCTCTATCATGTTGTGCGCGCACTCTTTCTTAAGCGTCAGCACATTTCCATTCTTTCTCGATTTTTTGAGAAGAAGGTCTGCGCCGTTGACCATGCGGCCGCTTCTGTCGATTGTAAACAGCTCTACCTCAAATCCTACGAGCGAGCGCTTTAACGGTCTTATTTGTTCCATTTTGGATAGGTTAGCTTAATTAACTCATTTTATACTACAGAACGCTAAATAAACCACTCATTAAAATTCGATAATTCCTACATTTAAAGATTTTACTGTTTCGAAGCACCCTATGATTATTTAGCGGCTATTTTGATTTTTTCCCTTCAATATCGAGAAGCTTTTTCAACGAAACAATTGCCACTTCCACCTGCCTGTCTGTCGGCTCTTGCGTTGTAATTTTCTGCAGCACCAAGCCCGGCGATGAAACAATTCTGAAGATGATGTTGCTTTTCTTTTTATCGCTCAGTTTTAGGATTTCATACGAAATTCCCGCAATTGCCGGAATAAGGAGTATCCTTACAGGCACAAGTATGCTTTTCCTTGCAATCGCCCCAAAATCAACAAAGCCGGGATGAAAGCTGACAATCAGCGAAGGAAGAATTGAAAATACAATTATACTGACAATAAAGACGAGAAGCAGGAACGACGTCCCGCATCTTGGATGAAGGGTTGTGAAAGCCTGCACATTTTTTGTGCTCAATCTTTTTCCGTGCTCATAGCAGTGTATTGCCTTGTGCTCTGCGCCATGATACTGAAACAGGGTTCTTACATCCTTCATGTAGGATATTGCAATTATGTAAGCAAGAAAAATCGCTATTCTTATTATTCCATCAACAAGATTGAACATGACTGGGCCTTTCTCCTCGCTAAACCCAATGAGGTTTGTCAGCAGGTAAGGAAGAAGTATCATGAAAATTATCACGGTTCCAAGAGAAATAATGAGCGTTATTGTCAGTTCATTTTTCGTTATCTTTTCCTTTTCACCTTCCGCTTGCTGCGCCGACCACATGAGAGCTTGCACTCATATCTTCAGCATCTCGTCAAGATTCACAAATCCCCGGATAAATGGCCACTTGTAAACTTGGGGCTTTTTTCTTAGGATGCTTCCGCCTTTCGATAAAATTGTCCTGTCTTTTTTTCTAACCGCCACAGCATACTTTGAAGGGCCCCTGATCATTACCCCCTCTATAACTGCCTGCCCCCCAACGCTGATACCATCCATAAAAATAATTAATTTTGACATTTTAAATAGTTATTGGTTTTTGTTTTGACATGCTTATTTAATCAAAACCTTTATATCCTAATTTAAACCTTTGGCAGGAATGAAATGCCCCTACTGCAGTCACGAGGAAACACAGGTTATTGATACAAGGGAAACTGAGAGTCTTGAAGCAACAAGAAGAAGAAGGGAATGCCTGAAATGCAGCAAGAGATTCACGACATACGAAAGAGTCGAGGAAGCTGACATAATTGTTGTGAAAAAAGACGGCAAAAGGGAAAGGTTTGAGAGAAAAAAGCTCCTTAACGGCATCCTTAAGGCCTGCGAAAAAAGAAACATCCCTCTTGAAAAAATAGAAAAACTGGCGGATGACGTCGAATCCGATTTGCGAAAAAGGGATTCTGTTGAGGTTGACAGCAAGGTGATTGGCGAAATCGCCATGAGAAAGCTGAAATCTCTTGACAAGGTCGCTTACATCAGGTTTGCATCCGTTTACAGGGAATTCGAGGATTTGGAAAGATTTGAGGAAGAGCTCGAAAAACTTACAAAAAAATAAAACCAGCATAGTATTATTTTTTCTTTTTTGCGCATTTTCTGTAAATATGAGGGAGCAAAGGCGCCGATAAAGCAAAATTTATAATGTTCCCTCGATTTTCGTGCATTATGATTATAGGGCTTACTGGAAAAAATGCAGCCGGCAAGGGCGAAGCTGCAAATTGCCTAAAGCAGAAAGGTTTCGTCTATTATTCCCTATCCGACATAATAAGGGACGAAGCAACAAAGAGAAAAATAGAGCATTCAAGAGACAATCTTATTAATCTTGGCAACGAATTAAGGGCAAAAAACGGGCCAGGCTTTCTTGCTGTGCAGACAAATGCCAAAATAAGAGAAATGCTTTCAAAAAATCCAGCGCAGAATTTTGTGATTG
>CAZGTJ010000196.1:845-2683 GCA_964528545.1 uncultured Methanosarcinales archaeon | reverse complement strand
AATATGTGTTTTGCAGGGATTCCTGTTCAGCATACCATAACGCCACTCCTGTCTATAAAAATCATCCTTTCCATGTCCTCATCAGCAAGCTGTTTGAAACAACCGAAACCGATGAAAATGCCATTGCAGCTCCTGCAATCATTGGATTAAGCAAAAATCCAAAAAACGGGTATAAAATTCCAGCCGCAATCGGTATTCCTGCGGCATTGTAAAAAAATGCCCAGAAAAGGTTCTGCTTTATTTTCTTAATTGTATAAGAGCTTAGCTTGATTGCTTTGACAACATCTCTCAAGTCATTCTTAATCAAAACAACCGAGCCGGTTTCAAGCGCAACGTCGGTGCCTGCACCGAGGGCAATGCCCACATCAGCGGCTGCTAGAGCAGGGGCATCGTTTATTCCGTCCCCAACCATTGCAACAACTTTTCCCTGCGATTGCAGTTTTTTTATCTCCTTCTCTTTGTCTTGAGGGAGAACTTCTGCAATCACTTTTTCAATGCCGGATTGCGCGGCAATTGCTTTTGCAGTCCTTTCATTATCTCCGGTAATCATTACGACTTCTTTGCCAAGCCTGTGCAGCTCTCCAACAGCTTCCTTGGAATTTTCTTTCAAAGCGTCTGCAACTGCAATAAGTCCGGCAATTGATTTGTTTACTGCAAGAACAACGGTTGTTTTTCCCTGCTCCTCGAGTTTTTCGGTGATTTCCTTGGTCTCGTCATTAATATTTATCCTATACTGCTGCATAAGCTTAATATTTCCAATTAGTATATCATAGCTTTTGTATCTTGCAGCCACTCCTTTTCCATGCATCGCCTCAAAATTACTCGCTTCACCTATTGGTATTCTTCTAGCTTTTGCCTCGCCCACAATGGCTTCTGCAATCGGATGTTCCGAATCCTTTTCTGCTACAGCAGCGAATTTCAACATATCGTTTTCAGCATACTTTTTATCAAGAACTATTGTGTCGGTAACTTCCGGCTTTCCTTTTGTCAAAGTGCCTGTCTTGTCAAATACTATTGTTGTTAGTTTATGCGCAGTCTCAAGAGCTTCTGCATTTTTTATTAATATCCCGTGCTCTGCCCCCTTTCCCGTTCCTACCATTATTGCTGTCGGAGTTGCAAGGCCCAAGGCGCACGGGCATGCAATTATCAGCACGGCAATAAAGATTGAAAATGAGAATATAAATGGGCTAAAAGGAAGGTTAAACAGTCCTGGGCCTAAAAAATACCAAAACAAAAACGAAATTATAGACACAAGTATTACAACCGGAACAAATATGCTCGAAACTTTGTCCGCTAACCTTTGGATTGGGGCTTTCGAGCCCTGTGCATCCTCGACCAATTTGATTATCTGCGCAAGCATCGTATCGCTCCCTACTTTTACGGCCTTGACCTTCAGTGCGCCGCTTTTATTAATTGTTGCGCCTATGACTTTATCATTTGCTTTCTTTGAAACGGGCATGCTCTCCCCCGTTACCATTGATTCGTCAATATGGGACGCTCCAGAAACAACAACCCCGTCGGTAGGTATTTTTTGGCCCGGCTTTACTATGAAAATATCCCCAATTTGCAGTTTTTCTATTGGAACTTCTATTTCCTTCCCGTCTGTTATTACAACTGCAGTCTTGGGCTGCAAACCAATCAGTTTTCTTATTGCCTCTGATGCCTTTCCTTTTGTCAAAGCTTCAAAATATTTTCCCAAAAGTATGAAAGTGATTATTATTGCAGACGTGTCGTAATAGACATTTCCTGGAAATGTTTTTGGGAAGAAAGTTGCAAGTGCGCTGTATATGTACGCTGCTCCTGTCCCGACAGCGATTAAAGTATCCATGTTCGCTGTT
>CAZGTJ010000196.1:0-835 GCA_964528545.1 uncultured Methanosarcinales archaeon | reverse complement strand
GGCCAATGTAAGTTCCCTTGTAAAATCTATACCCTAATATTAGCTGGATTGGCGTTGCAAGGACAAACAGAATGTAATTTTGATATGGTATCATAATCTTGAACCATTCCGGAAATGAAAGAACAAATATTGGAATGCTGAGCATTGCTCCGATTAACACTTCAAGCTTAAGTCTCCCTATTTCTCTTTCCCTCGCCTCTTTCTCGCGGTCAGCGCTTGATAAGGTATGCTCAATTGAATCATACCCTGCGCTCTTTATCGCTTTTCTGATATGCTCCATATTTGTCTTTTTTGAATCATATCTTATAAAGGCGCCTTCATTTATGCTCAATTCCTTTGAAACTACCCCATCGACAAGATTTAGGGCGTCCCCTACAGTTCCAACGCAGTGGGGGTTATCCATCCCAATTACCTTAAGCCTTAGTTCGGAAACTCCAGTTTTTGTGTTGTCTAAAACTTTATACCCTCTCTTTACAATAACCGATTTTAGCGCTGCGTCATCTACAGAATTGTCATGCTCAACTGTTGCCTTTTCAGAGGCGTAATTAACAGTCGCATTTTTTACCCCGCTTGTCTTTGAAAGCGCCTTTTCAATGCTCATTGCGCAAGAGGCGCAGTGCATTCCTCCTATCGAAAATACGGATTTTTTTAATTCACCTTGGCTTTTTAAATCAGGATATGGCTTATTATCATTTTCTTTTCCCATAAATTTATCATGGCAGTTCTTGCTGCAGAAATAGTATTTTCTGCCATCCTTAACATTGCTAAATTTAGCTTTCTCATTAATTTCCATTCCACAAATTGGGTCTATCGCCATTCTTCAAATTTATTGGTT
>CAZGTJ010000195.1:0-2690 GCA_964528545.1 uncultured Methanosarcinales archaeon | reverse complement strand
TTTTCCATACTTTTTTCGATTGCGTTTATTGCAAGAGTCATATCTTCATTCTTCAAGCTCGGAATTGCAAATGTAGCTCCTGATTTGGACCATGAAACCAGATTTTCGTTGCTTGATTTTGTCAGGAGAATGGACGAGACCAATTACGGCCATTTTGTGATCTACGTTGTGCTTTTTAAATTTGCAGTAACTATCTCTTCCCCATTTTTTGCCGTCTATATGCTAAAGCACCTTAATTTTTCTTACCTCCAGTTTACATTGCTAATCTCGTGCGAGCTTATTGCAAGCTTTATTGCCATGGGATTTTGGGGCAGGCTAATCGACAAAAACGGGACAAAATCCGTGCTGTACATAGGCGGAATTGTCACCCCTTTTATTCCTGCGCTGTGGCTTTTTTCCGGAAATCCGTATTATCTTGCATTTGTGCAAATCATTGCTGGTGCCGCGTGGTCGGGCTTTAATTTAAGCGCATCAAATTTTATCTTCGATGCGGTCCAGCCCGAAAACAGGGTCAGGTGCATTGCATACTACAAGTTCTTTGAAAGCATGGCGATATTCCTGGGCGCGCTCACGGGAGGTTTCCTGATAAGCCGTCTCCCGCTATTTTTCTTTTCCACGACAATACTAAGTGTTTTTTTGATTTCAGCAATCCTAAGGCTTCTTGCCTCCATTTTTTTGCTTCCGAAATTAAAGGAGGCAAGGCTAGTGGAGCTTGGCATAGGCCATTCATTTTTCAGGCGCTATCTGACAATAAGGCCGAGCGAAGGGCTTGTCTTTGAAGTCATTGGAAAGTACCACAAGAACGACGAGCATCCGAATCAAAAGCAGCGGACAACAAAACAAAATCCAAAATCCGCCTCCGAGGACAAGAGAGATTACAATAAAAAACTGCTAAAATTCATCGGCAAGGGCATAACCCCAAAAAAAGAGCAGCACTCATTGACAAATATGCACGAAATTGAGCACATAACAGAAGAGATTGAGAAAGGGAAGTTTAAGAAGTGATTAGTTGGCCTGAATCTCCCTTAAAACCTGATTAAAAAAATAAAAATGTTTTTGAAATTTATCAATCAAATCTATTTTTTCATCATCTGCTTTATGCTCTATCCCCCTTAAACCCCCAAGAACTCTTTTTTAAACTAATTCTGCAGCGACTTTCTTGCTTTTCAGCTCATTAAACATTTCAAACGCCTCGTCTGCAGTGTAGTTGTCGTGGACAACCGCCCTTACGGATTGTATCATTGCAACCGGGTTCTCTGACTGGAAAATGTTTCTCCCCATGTCAACTCCCGCTGCCCCCTGCAGTATCGCTTTATAAGCCAGATTTAGCGCGTCATGCTCAGGAATTTTCTTTCCTCCTGCGATAACAATTGGGACTGGGCAGGATTCCACAACCTTGTCAAAATCCTCTGCGCAATAGTAAGTCTTGACGATATGGGCCCCTATTTCAGCGGCAATCCTGCAAGCCAGCCCAAGGTATCTTGAATCTCTCTCCATTTCCTTGCCGACCGCTGTAATTGCAAGCACCGGCATTCCAAATTCCTCAGCTTCGCTAACAAGCCTTCCGAGATTAGAGATTGTCCGGTCTTCATTCGGATCTCCTACAAAAATGCTCATGCCGACCCCGGCCGCATTCAGTCTTAACGCCTCCTTCATCGAAGTCGTGATGTCTTCATTGGCAAGGTTTCCAAGCACGCTTGGGCCGCCTGAAACTCTCAAGAACAAAGGTGCAGAAATGCCTGGATTCAAATAATTTCTTGCAAAGCCTCTCGTCGCAAACAGGGAATCGCAATAAGGCACGAGTGGCAGGATTGTTTCCCTTGGTTTTTTAAGCCCGGTTGTGGGCCCCTGGAAATATCCATGGTCGACGGCAAGCATTACAGTCCTCTTGCTTTTCTGGTCAAAAATTTTCGCAAGCCTGTTCTTCATCCCCCAGTCCATTTTAGTCATGCCTGAATAAGCGCCGTTGGTTTATAAAGTTTGTTGATTCTTTTGCAAGACAAATTTTTCGATTTCCAAATGATTAGGCTCCAAAATCCCTTTTTCGGTTATTATCCCTGTGATGTACCTTGCGGGCGTCACATCAAAAGCCGGATTTTTTGCACTGCTTTCTTTTGGGGCTATCCTGACTTTTCTTATTTCCCCATCATCGCCTTCCCCGTGCATGTAAAGGATTTCATTCTCGTGCCTCTCCTCGATCGGTATTTGCTCTCCCGACGCGCATTTTGCATCGAAGGTTGACAATGGGGCAGCCACATAAAAAGGGATTCCATTTTCCTTTGCAAGAACTGCTTTTTCATAAGTCCCTATCTTGTTTGCCACATCGCCGTTCATTGCAATCCTGTCCGCCCCTACAATAACCATGTCGATTTTGCCCTGTCTCATGTAAAAGCCCGCGGCATTGTCTGCAATTATCGAGTGGCTGATTTTCTCGCCTGCAAGTTCCCATGCTGTCAGCGATGCGCCCTGGTTTCTTGGCCTTGTTTCGTCGACAAAAACAAAAATGTTCTTTTTGCTGTAATGCGCAGCCCTTATCGGAGACAATGCTGTGCCAAAATCAACGCACGCCAAGGCGCCTGCATTGCAGTGCGTCAGGATGCTCATGCCGTCTTTTATCAGCTTGTTTCCGTGCTCCCCGATATTCCTGCAAAGCTCAGCGCTCCAGTCTGCGTATTCGTTTGCAGATTTCA
>CAZGTJ010000194.1:0-2714 GCA_964528545.1 uncultured Methanosarcinales archaeon | reverse complement strand
TGCCTGCCCTTCATTGTCATAATTCGGCCTTCCTGCCCTGCCTGACATCTGCATGTAGTCTAGCACAGGAATCCAGGAAAGGCCGTGGACTGTGTACCTCTTAAGGTCCTTTATTATCGCCCGGTAGGCAGGCAAGTCAACACCGTACGCAAGAGTCGGCGTGCAGCAGATTATTTTTACAGCCCCACCCCTAAAGTTATCCTCTATAATGTTTTTTTGCTCTCCTGTAAGCCCGGCATGATGGAACGCAACCCCTCTTTTTAGGCAGAAGGCCAGCCTTTCACATTGTTTTGTCGGTGAAGAAAGCGAATTAAGGGCCATTTGTGAAATCTCTTTTAGCTTGTCGTCTTCACTCTTTAGTTTTTTTGTGATCTCCTCGGCAGTTTTTTCCGCGGATTTTTTCGTGCTTACAAATATCAGGGCCTGCTTGCCAATTTTTATCGTGTCCAATGCCAAGTTGAGCGCGGCGCTTTCAAATTCATCGTCTATGTCAAGCGATTTTACCATTATATGGATAGGAAAAGGCCTATTTATAAATATTTATATTGCACAGAAACCCTAAATCACGCTGACGCTGATTGTCTGCTCGACTGAATTTACACCATCCGACACGGTCACCTTTACCGTTTTCTGCCCCGGCATTGTGAATATCCTTTGATGGGCAGGGGTGGCTTTGTATTTTTCAAGAAGTCCAAAGTCCCATTCATAGACAAGATTATCGCCATCTTCATCGACTGCCTTGACAAACATTGTAGCAGGATTGTTGACTCTTGCAACAACACTCCTGCTCGCATTTATGATTCTAGGGGGCCTGTTCGCATCGCTTATCTGAGCCTTTGTTATTTTCTTAATCTCAGATTTTCCATCATCAACAGAGAATACAAGGTCATAATTTTTGACCTCTGGAGACTTTGTTGTGCCAAACCCGGGCTTCCAGAAAAATGCGTTCTCTTTTATGTAAGAGCCCTCAGGAGGATTGTCGATTGAGAAATAAAGGTCGTCATCATCGGGGTCGTATGCGCTAAGCAGCACTGCAATATCATCTCCCTCCTTTGCAACAATATTTTCAATCTGCCTGAAGACCGGCTCGCGGTTTGTCTGCATTATCTCGACTTCGACATCCTTCGATGTTTCCAGCATGCCATCGCTTGCTGTTACTTTAATTGTGTATTGCCCTGCATTGTCGTAGCCTGACTTGAAGTAAGCCTCGGTTGACAGCCCTGAATATGAAACCTTCAGCTTGTCACCATCAGGATCGTAGACCTTTGGGGAGACTTTAAACGATTCGCCCTCATTTATGGTTATTTTGTCCATGTCTTCTATTGCAGGAGCCCTGTTCACATCCTTTACGGTAATTATTGCATTTTGCACTATCTCCCTGTTGTTTGAAACTGCCTTGAATTTTGGATAGAATGTTTTTGCCACATCAGTAAACTTTCCAACCACCCTGTTTACAATGCTGTCTCTCCTGACAGTTTCATAGCTTGGCTTCCATCTGAATACATTTCCCTCCAAAACAGCTCCGGGAGGAAGATTTTCTGCCGCAAATGAAACCTTGTCATTGTCGGGATCGTTTGCGCTCAAAGTGAATTTCAGCTCTTCATTTTCTTTAATGATTTTGTTTTGAAGAGGCTCAAAATGCGCAACTCTGTCGACATTGTTGACCTTGATCTGGATATTTTTTTCAAGCTTTAGCCCTTTTCCCTCAACTTTTAGTTTTGAAGCATACTCTCCCGCGTCTTCGTAATCCGTCTTCCAGCCGTTTTCCTTTCCAAGCGGCAAGGAAAGCTCATAATCCAGGCCAAGTTTCTTGAAATCAGGCAGCGTTGCTGATACAACTTCATTTTCATTTACAATTATGTCGCTGATGCCGTATACGAGGGACTCAACGTCCATGTTTTCGACATTTATCTCCCATTTTTTGGATACGTCGAGCTTCCCGTCTGAAATTTTTACGACAATAAAGTGACTTCCTGCATCATTGTAGCCTGCTTCGTAGACAAAGCTCTGGCCTTTTTGCGTTGAAACTCCGTCCACAATCCATTCGTATGACACAGAATCCCTGTTTGGGTCATAAGCAGATGCGCTGAATTCCATTTCTTCCCCTTCTTTTATGCCGAGCACATCCATGTTTGGAGAGAACGAATCGAGAACAGGCTGGGCTTCTTTTCTTTCGACAGTTATCATTATTTCCTCCGAGGTGCTTGTAATCCCGTCAGATACAGAGACTTTCGACTCGTACTCGCCAGCATCTCCGTAGCTTGTCTGCCATTCCCCGCTTGCATTAAGTGGGTAGCTGTAAGTTATTATGATTTTATCAGAATCAGGATCCTCTGCCTGAGGCTCTATTTTTAGCTTTTCAGTTTCCTGCACTACAAATGCCCCCATAGAGTGCGCTATAAAGGAAAGAACTACAAATATAATTACGACTAGCGCTATCTTCTTATTCATGTCCCCTCATTTCAATGAAAGAAAATAATATAAAAATAAAAAATTAATTTCCTATTTTTTTTGAGTGATGTCTGTAATAACCGGAGCCCTGTTCACGTTTTCGACAACAAGCTCGATTGTGAGCTCTGTTGTGTCCTGACCGTCATCAGCGCTTATTGTTAGGTCATAAACTCCTGCGCTGTCATAGTCAGTTTCCCACGTGAAAACATTGCCGTCCTGCCTAAACCTGCTGTCGCTGGCGGAATACTTGATTTCGTCCTTGT
>CAZGTJ010000193.1:0-2741 GCA_964528545.1 uncultured Methanosarcinales archaeon | reverse complement strand
TGTGTGGGACCTTAAATCGCGCCAGCAGAAAACGCAGGCATTATTGCATGTGAAAGTTGGAGTCATCTGGATGCACTGATGGCTGTTGATGCCATAAAACTTGTGCTTGTAGCATCCCCCTTCCCCTTTCAAGTCGCTCTTGGTCCAGTGGCATGTCTTGACCCTGCTGTGGTGCCCGACAGTTTCGTACTGCTGCCTCTTTAATATCAGCTTTACATCTGCAGTTGCCATAGCCTGAGCAAAAACCCAAACCTATATAAATTTTAAGTTTTATGGAAGAAATATGGAAGTAAAAGCGGTGCTTGAGAAGCTTGAAAAAAGCTCGAACTTCAAAAGATGGAAAGACAAAAACAAAGGCACTTATTTTTCCTACATGTTCAAGATTCCTCAGGAAATGGGCCCTAATGACTGGCAGATTGGATTTTACGATACAAAAAAAGACAAAATAACGACTTTTGTAATTCTTGGGAACGACATTTCAATCAGGCCCGAGGAAGAAATATTCAAAAAAGAAGAAGCCCGGGTAAATGAAATCGAGCTAAAAAAAGTAAACCTGAATCTGGAAAGCGCTGTAAGCAGGGCGGACGAATTCCAGCAGAAAAATTTCCCAAAGGACAGGAGTGTTAAGACAATTGTAATTCTGCAGAATCTTCCTGATATCGGGACAATTTGGAACATAACTTACATAACCGAAAAGTTTAATACATTGAACATGAAAATTGACGCATCAAACGGCAGGATAGTCGGGCATCATCACGAGTCTATATTCTCCTTTAAGCAAAAAGAATAGCTAATTAACATATATATTCCAAAACTATATTTTCCATTTGCGATTTCTTTAAATATTAGCTTGCTGCAAAAAAACCTATTTTTTCTGGTGAAACAATGGCATTGAAAATCAAGATAGTAAGAACTGAAGGTGCAAAAATGCCAGGCTATGCCCACAAGGGCGATGCAGGCATGGATATTTATGCAAATGAAGACTATATGCTTAAGCCAATGGAAAGAAAATTAATTTCGACTGGAATAAAGATATCAATCCCGTATGGCTACGAAGCGCAGATTAGACCAAAAAGCGGTATGGCGATTAACGATGGGATAAGCCACGCAAACGCAGTAGGTACAATAGACGCAGGCTACAGGGGTGAAATCATGGTCCCGTTAATCAACTTCAGCGATAAGCCATATAAAGTTGAGAAAGGCAGAAAGATAGGCCAGATGGTTTTTGCGAAAGTTGAAGAAGCAAATTTTGAGGAAGTAGCGGAGCTTGGCGGCACAAGCAGGGGCTCAGGCGGATTCGGGAGCACAGGACAGGATTAGAAGTTTAAATCAGAGGTGATTAAAATAGGCAAAGACACAAGCAAGCCAATAAGTTTCAAGACAGTTCAAAAAAACACAAAGCTAGGAGAATTTGTTGCTGAAGAAGCGCAGGGGAAGACTGACGAAAGCCCGCCTGTCGTTTAAATCCTAAATCATGCTTCTGAAATTTCTACTATTGAGTAATTATTATCAAAAGCTTTAAAAACAATATTTCATTATCCATCTTAATTGGGGGATTAAATGTTCAAAAGCAAAAAGGCTGAAGCAGCTACGATACTTGTGGCAATCCTGCTTGTAATATTGTTTTTCTGGTTCATAGGCGTGAGCCAAAGGGAATGCAGGTCAAACCGCGACTGCGGATCAGATTCGTACTGCGGCTCTGATTTTGCATGCCATCAATATCCTGCACTTACAGTTGTCCAGTACAATTTTTTCTGGCCGGCCCTGATATTGGGAATAGCGATTATAGCGGCAGTATGGATTTCAAAAAACGGAGTTAAGTTTGCCTTAGGCTCATCAAAGCAAGAGCCAAGCGAAAATAAAGAGCAATTCAAGGACATCGAGTCAAAGCGATTCTATGACGAATATATAAACAGGATTAAACCTAGCGATCAGGTCCATGTGCAAGGCGTGAAAAAATCAGAGGAAGAGGCTTATTATAAAAGCAGCATAAACACTTCTGGAGAAGGTCCAGAATAATCAAATCAGCCTGTCCACCTCTTTTTTTATTTTCTCAAAAACTTCCCTTAACGGTCTGTTAGAATCGACGATTATTATATTCTCTTCCATAAGCTCGGGCAAATCAAGAAATATGTTCCTGATTTTGCTCATGAATTCAAGCTGCTCGAATTTCTCCTTTTTGCGGTGCTCAATCCTTTTTAATGCAAGAGACGGGGCTGCATCAAGTATGAATGCCACATCAGGCTTCTTGAACTGGATGCTTTTCTCTATGAGCTCATCTAGATTGAATCCCTGGGCCCCCTGGAATGCGATAGTTGAGTAATAATATCGGTCGCAAAGAACTATGTTCATTTCGTCATCATTTTGGTTGTTCAAGAACGGCTCTATAGTGTTTCTCAAATGTTCCTGTCGGTCTTTTATGAACAAATCGATCAGCTTAGAGCCGCCGCTCAAAGGGTCGTTTTCCTGCTCAAGCATACTTCTTATCTGCCTGCCGTAAGTTCCATTTGTCGGCTCTCTTGTAGTCAATATCCGAAACTTCTTATTTTTGGAAAACAAATAGTTGTGGAGCATCTTTACTATCTCTGATTTCCCGCTTCCGTCAATGCCGTCAACAACAATAAAAAGACTCTTTCTCATTTTTTTTGCAAGTATTTGTCGATTTATTAAACTTACTGATGCCGCAGGCTTCGGTGAAAATGTAGTTGCCGTCAATTCGTCGAAAATTCCAAGTTACAAAT
>CAZGTJ010000192.1:0-2742 GCA_964528545.1 uncultured Methanosarcinales archaeon | reverse complement strand
AAGATATCGGAAGCGTCAATATGAGGGCGCTAGAGGTTTATGACGAGGCAGAAAGGCAGTACAACGAATTTTTGGACAAAAAAGACAAGCTCGCAAAGGAAAAGGAAGACGTAATCGGGCTTATGAACGAAATCGAAGGAAAGAAAAAAGAGCTTTTCATGAAAACATTTGAGCTAATCAATACAAATTTCCAGAGTTTCTTTAAGATGCTGACATTAAAAGGGGCGGAAGCCGCACTTGTGATTGAAAACGAGGAAGACCCGTTCCAGGGGGGAGTTAGAATAAATGTTAAAATAACCGGAAGCAAGTTTCTTGACATAAGAAGCCTGTCCGGGGGAGAAAAGACAATGACTGCGCTTGCGTTTATTTTTGCAATACAAGAATACGAGCCTGCATCGTTCTATATTTTGGATGAAGTCGATGCGTCGCTTGACAAGACTAACGCGGAAAGGCTTGCGAAGCTGATAAAGAAATACGGCGAAAAAGCGCAGTACGTGATGATTTCGCACAACGACACTGTCATATCAACTGCGGATATTCTTTATGGAGTTTCGATGAATGCAGACGGCATCTCGCAGGTGATAAGCTTGAAGATTTGATCATTTCTTGTACCTTAGGTTATACTTGAGCTTGTCGTGTCTTATCTCTCCTGCAAAAATCCTGTGGACTGCAGCAAAAAGCAGCTGCATCCCTACTTTTAATCTCCCATGACTGTCAAACCTTCTCATCGATACATAAACAGTCTGGTTCAAATTTCTGAACTTTCCAATTTTTCCCGCCCTTTTTGCATAGTCCATATCTTCAGCAAACTTTATTGTCTCGTCGTACCCGTTTATCTTCCTGTGAAGCCATTTTTTGCAGAAAGTGGCGCCTCCTGACGCATGTGGGGAAAAATACTGCATAAGCAGGACCCAGATATTGTATGTCATGAAGTATAATTTGTCGACAACTTTGTCGCTTAGCGGCATGACATAGCACCCCGCCACATCAAGGTTGTCATTTTTGATTTGCATGACTGAATTTTTGAGAAAATCATCTTTGATTATTATGTCAGAGTCCATGAAAAGAAGAAGATCTCCCTTGGCTATTTTCGCACCATTGTTCCTTCCAACAGCAGGAAGCCCGCCTTTAACAACTTTGCAGCCGTATTTTTCTGCTATTTTTTTTGTATTATCGTCAGAATCAGCGTCAGCTACAATTACCTCATAATCCCTGTAAATCTGCTTTTTTATGCAGTCGAGTGCTTTTGGCAGGTACTTTTCCTCATTATGGGCGGGAATTATTATGCTTATCATGCAAACACAAAATCTATACTGTATTTAAATTTGTTGTAGCCAAATCTGGCAGTCAAATCGAAAATTTTTTAAACCTCCATCTCAAGGAAACCAGTATGGCACAAGACAAGGAGGAATTTGACGCTTACAATGACGAAGATGAGGACGATGACGATGATGACTACAACGACAAGGAAGATGACGAGGAGAAAGACGACGAAAATGACGAAGGTGACGAGGAATAATTTGCACAAGATTTAAAAATGCGCCAATAACTTTTTCTTTATGGATGATATCCTGATTATAGGCACTGTCGCATACGACACGATCCAGACTCCTTTTGGCAAGGTGAACAAGGCGCTCGGGGGGAGCGCAACTTACGCCTCTTTTGCAGCCAGCTTTTTTGCAAAGAGCGCGATTTTATCAATTGTCGGAGAGGATTTCTCCAAAGAATATCTGGACATGCTTAAGGGCAGGAGCATAAATTTAGATGGATTGCAGGTTTCTGGCAAGACATTTCACTGGGATGGCTTTTACGAGTATGACATGAATGAGGCAAAGACGAGAAAAACGGAGCTCAATTCTTTGATGGACTTCAAACTCAAGATTCCTGAAAGCCACAAGGACGCTAAATATATTTTTCTTGCAAATATCGACCCTGACTTGCAGTACGAGCTTTTGCAGAATATGAAAAAAGCGGAGATTGTTGTTCTGGACACAATGAATTTTTGGATAAGCTCAAAAAAGGAATCGCTTTTAAAAGTCATAAAAAAGGCAGATATCTTTGTCTTAAATGACGGAGAAGCACGCCAGCTGTTCCAGACCGCAAGCCTTGTCAGGGCCGCTAACGAAGCACTTAAGCTAGGGCCAAAAGCGGTCATAATAAAGAAGGGCGAGCACGGCTCCCTGTTGTTTACAAAAGATAAGCACTTTAGCGCCCCAGGATACCCTCTTGAGATAATAAAGGACCCAACAGGATGCGGGGACTGCTTTGGCGGCGGATTTATAGGATATCTTGCAAAGACAAAGGACTTTAGCGAGAAGAACTTCAGGAAAGCAATTGTCTATGGAAGCGTCATTGCATCTTATAACGCTGAAGATTTCAGCTTGAACAGGCTAAAAGCGCTGACAAGGCAAGACATTGAAAAAAGATACAAGGAATTCGAAGCTATGAGGGAATTCTGAAATTCTTTTAATTAAGTTATAAAGTGCAAGACAAAGATAAAAAGAAGCAAATTATTATTTCTTCGAGAGCTTTTCAATGAATTCCATCACCTCTACCGGCAAAGCCATCACAACTGTGTTGCTTGCGGTAGGGCCAAGACCGTCAAGAGTTTGAAGCGTTCTAAGCTGCATTGCTCCTCTTGAGGTAGCCATTACTTTTGCAGCTTGAGCAAGGTTCTTTGCAGCATCCCTGTCCCCCTCGCTTTTTATGATAACTGCCCTTTTCTCTCGTTCAGCAGCAGCC
>CAZGTJ010000191.1:1561-2749 GCA_964528545.1 uncultured Methanosarcinales archaeon | reverse complement strand
ACCAGAAAGCCCATGGCGCACCTGCTTGGAACGTCGCTGTATTTCAAGAAAACGAACATAAGCTACGGGAACGTGACTGTTGATGTACAGAAGGAATTTGGCTCGATACTCGACGAGAATTTTGGAAAGGGAAAATACTATGTGGTTGTAAGGCCGCAGATTAAGGAAGTTGCGCTAAAATTTGTCATAGACGGCTCGCAATCCCTTGATGACGAGCGAATAGAGCTTTCCCAAAAGCTTGAGATAATAGCTGGGGAGGCAATGAAAGGAAAAAGAAAAGTGGACATTTCCTTGTATATGCTTAAGGATAAAAGTGATATATGCTCAGGATTTGGGCCTGAGTTATTTGAAAAAAAAAGAAAAACCCTCAATGTCAACCAAAGCCAGTTTACAGGAACGTGCCAGACAATTGACGGTGAAAATTTCGTTGGAGAGATGTACCTCGACCCGAATGTGGACGACTATAGGAAAGAGTATGGGATAATACTTCCTTACAGCAACAAGCCAACGGAGTATAATTACACTTTCATTGAAAATTTTAATAATTACTCCTTTTCAAGCGTTAGATGGCAGACAAGAAATGTGTCAAGAGAAGTGTACAACAATTTCATCGGCGGCTTTGCCCTTTGGAAGGACTTCCGTGTTGGATACACTTTCTATTCCCACGACGGGATTACTTATTCATACGGCGTGGTGGAAGACATCACAAGCTCCAAGCTGAAAATTAACGGAACTAACATCACGACATATAACGGGAAGCTTCTGCTTGGAGGAAAAAATTATTCTAGCTGGTATTGGGATATTGGGTGGAACTGGGACCCTTACTGGTACAAGAATGTTGCAACAGCTGAAACCTCTGTACACGACAGGTTCAGCCTTCCGAAATTTGAAGTTGAATTTTCATTCGATGACACTGCACGCGAATTCTACATTCTGGCCTGGGGAAGAGCCGACAGGTTTCACGGGATAAGGTTCCATAACAAGAACATTACTGCTGTCAGCAACAAGCTTTTTAACCCGCTGCAGCCCAGCGTTGGCCACACGTTATTTAATGCAACTGATGTGAAAGAACCTTTCAGCATGCTTGAAGATGGGCTAGCGATAAGGATAGCAAAAAAGAGCACAGCCATACCTAATTTTGAAATGAAATTTGCAAAAAAGGACACAGACTTTATTTCGTTGGACAAA
>CAZGTJ010000191.1:0-1551 GCA_964528545.1 uncultured Methanosarcinales archaeon | reverse complement strand
TGTGAAAGCCGGGCATGTCTACAAGCTGGTAATTGAAGCCACCACGACAGGCTCGATATTGACGCTTACTGACATTGACGACCCTGCAAAAACAGGAACAGACGTATATGAAATGCCAAATGACTTGTGGAATTTAAGGCTATACTTTTCTCCGATAAAAGGAAAATTCCTTGTCCACAATGTTAAAATTGCCTCCAAATTCGGCCAGACAGCTTTCACAACCAGGGAGCCAAGAGAATTCTATGAGGCTGACTGGGCTTCCGGAATAGCTTACGCAAGCTCACAGGCAAGAGAGGTGAATTTCGCCCGAATCAATATCCTGTTTCCAATGAGCGAAGAGCTTACCACAAGCTCGAAGCCCCACAAATGCATCGTTGACCAGACACTCCAGGCAAATACCTCCAGCGTCATCATAAAAAGGTTTTTCTGCGATACGTGCGCTGAATCGTGCAGCAACTCAACAATGACTATGACGGCTACCGAAAACAGGTCATTCATTTTATTGAGGAGGGTGCTGGCTTATGTTCAAAGCAACAATCACATTGTTGACCCAATAATTGCCATCGGGTGCAATTACAAGGAACAGTATAACTGGACACAATGGAATTTGGATTATAATTTGTACAATAAGACGCCCTCTTATTATGCTGGAGACCCCCCTATAGGTGCCAGCTACTGCAGTGACCCAAGGTGCGGCGGATGCGAGATAAATCCATCATTATTGCCCCTTCATGTTTCACAAGAATCAAAAAATGTGTGCTTCCAGTTCAAATGCAAAAGCAAGGTTACGCAACAAATGAGCATTATAGCAGAGGATACCGGAGGAGAACTAATCATGCTTAACAATCTTACATCGCTAAGCTACAATGTCCGTGACTCAATAAACCACAATTTGGACAAAATAAAGATTGAATTTGGGGAAAAGCACGACGATTACGAAAGATACACGTTTACCAGAGTGCTTCCGCTGCCTCAGGAAAACCTTTTTGCAGAAATGAGTGTTTGGATTTACAAGAATGCCAGCAGAAAGTTCGAATAATAAGCATAATTTTTCAAAAGTATTAAATAATAGCAAAATCAGGTGGCCTCTAAAAGAGGAAGAGTAAATTATGGATAAGAAGGCCAATATTCTTGCAACAATTCTAATCATTAGCGCAATTCTCTCAGGGGTTATGATTTATTCACAGGTTTATCAAAAAGCGCCTAAAAAAGCGTCTGAGATGCCTGATTTGAGCGCGCAGGCCGAGATTTTGGTCCAAAATGCAATTCTAGAAGGGGTCCGGGATTTCATCAAATACGGATACTCAAAATATGAGAACGGAACCAAAGGCTCTGCAATGAAAGGCACCGATGTGTGGTACTGCAACAGGCCATTGCCCCCCAATGTTTCTGAATCAATTACCGCGTTCAGCAAGTTTATAGAAGAGAAAATAAAAAATATGGTTATAAGCATGAATAGCGCTTACACAGAACAAGGTTACTACCTGACCGGACCATCCGATATTATCATAAACTTCAAGGATGCAACCCAAATGAGCGAATTGCCAGATG
>CAZGTJ010000190.1:0-2750 GCA_964528545.1 uncultured Methanosarcinales archaeon | reverse complement strand
TGGACAAGCCGATCAAGGGGATGAAAGTCGGGATAATAAAGGAAACATTTGGAGAGGGAGTGCAAAAAGAGGTGGGCAACGCAGTCCATAAGGGGGTAAGAAAACTTGAGAGTGAAGGTGCAGAAGTCGAGGAAATATCACTTGAAGTGCCGATCAAGTACGGGATTGCAACTTATTACATGACTGCAACAAGCGAGGCAAGCACGAATCTTGCGAAATACTGCGGAATCAGGTACGGAAAAAGCGCAAAACTTGAAGGCGGCTTTAACGAGTATTTTACAAAAGTGAGAAGCGGGAATTTTACAGAGGAGGCAAAGCGGAGAATAATACTTGGGACCTTTGCAAGAATGGCTGGCTATCGGGATGCATTTTATCTTAAAGCAGCAAAGGTTAGGACATTGATGATAAACGAGTACAAAAAGATGTTCAAAAAATATGATGCTCTTGTAAGCCCCACAGCCCCAATGCTGCCCCCTAAATTTTCTGAAATTGCAAACCTGAGCCCGCTGCAGCATTATCTTGCAGATGTAATGACAGTGTCACCAAACGTGGCAGGGCTTCCCCATCTAAATGTTCCTGTCGGATTTGAAAAAAGCCTGCCGGTTGGCATGCTGCTGATCGGAGACCATTTAGAGGAAGGAAAATTGCTGCAGTTGGGGAGCTTGTTTGAGAATGAGTAAAGAACGTAAGACTGCAATAAAAGCGGCAAAGGAGTCTGGAAAAATATTAATGAAATATTACAACGGAAAATTTGAAATAGAAAAGAAACCAGACAATTCCCCTGTAACCGTTGCAGACAAAGAATCGGAGAAAAAGATAGTCTCTACAATAAAAAAAGAATTTCAAAATCATAATTTTCTTGGAGAAGAATTCAAGTATGATGAAACGGATTCGGATTGCAGGTGGATCATCGACCCGCTTGATGGCACAAGAAATTTTGTAAGAAAAATGCCATTTTTTGGGAATATTATTGCCCTAGAAAAGAATAGAAAAATCATTTTAGGCGTCATAAACATGCCTGCCATGAGATTGTTTGCTTATGCGGAAAAGGGAAAAGGGGCTTTTGTCAATGGAAAAAAAGTTACAGTATCAAGGATTAACGATTTAAATAATTCTTTTGTATCTTTTGGGGATATTGGCGGGCTGAGAAAATATCATGACACGTCTTTTTTTAATTTGATACGCAGTTGTTATAGTCACCGTGGATTTGGGGATACTATTCACTTTCTGTTGCTGGCGCTGGGCTATGTGGATATCGTACTTGATTCAGGCCACGCCTGGGACTTGTCCGCTCCGAAGATAATAATCGAAGAAGCAGGGGGCAAGGTGACTGATTTTAAGGGAAATAGTACAATCTATGGAAGAAACTGCATCGCCACAAACGGGATACTGCACGACGAAGTATTAAAACTATTTAATAAATAAAATGACTCACAAAAAATTTGAAACTGATATAGTAATCGGGCTTGAGATCCATGTGGAACTAAACACGAAAACAAAATTATTCTGCGGCTGCCCGACAAAAGGAAGCGAAGAGCCTAATACAAGGACATGCGTGACTTGTTTGGGGATGCCAGGCTCAAAGCCAGTCTTGAACAAAAGGGCTGTTGAATTTGCATTGAAGCTTTGCATGGCTTTGAATTGCGAGATTTCACCAGAGCTGATTTTCTCAAGAAAATCTTACTTCTATCCGGATATGTCAAAGAATTACCAGATTTCGCAGTACGAGCTTCCCTTGGGAGAACACGGGAAGCTAAAATTAAAAGACGGCAAGGAAATTGGAATTACAAGAGTCCATATGGAGGAGGATCCTGCATCGCTTGTGCACCCGAACGGAGTTGGAGGGGCTTATGTTCTTATAGACTACAACAGGAGTGGAAATCCGCTTGTTGAGATTGTAACCGAGCCGGATTTGACGGGCCCAGATAAAGCAAGAGAATTCATGAAGGAGCTAATCACAATTTTGGACTATCTTGAGATTTTCGATATAAGCCACGGGATAATAAAGGCGGATGCCAACGTTTCGATTAAAGAAACCGACTATAAAAGAATTGAAATCAAGAACATTACGGGGTTTAAGGAGATTGAAAGAGCCCTTTTTTATGAGGTAAAAAGACAGAAGGATGAGTGTGAACAGGGAAAAAGGATTATGCAGGAAACAAGGGGCTGGGATTCCGAAAAGGGGACGACTTACTTTATGAGAAAAAAAGAAAGAGAGGAAGATTATGGATATATAATTGATACGGACCTGACAATAACGAATATATCGCCAGACTGGATTGATGAGGTAAAAAAATTCATGCCAGAGCTTGCCCAGGACAAAATAAAAAAATTTGTTGAAAAATTCAAAATCAAGAAAGAGGATGCAGGGATAATTGCAGCAGACAAGGGGCTTGCAAAGATTTTTGAGAAGGTTGCAGGAGAAGTAAACCCTGAGCTTGCAGCAAAATGGATTAGAAGAGAGGTTGTAAGAGTTCTGAACTTTAATAACAAGATGCTAAAGGACACTGAATTAAATGAAAAACATCTTGTTGATTTATTCAAATTGATAGAGCAGGGAAAGATAACTGATAATGTCGGGCAGCAGATTATTGAAAAGCTGATTGAAAAGCCATTTGATGTCAGTGAGTATGTGGAAAAGGAAGGCCTGGAAGCTGTGTCCGATGTTTTCGAACTGGAGAAATTCTGCAAGGAGGCGATAAATGAAAATCCAAACGCAGTTGCCGATTACAAAAGAGGAGAGGTAAAGG
>CAZGTJ010000189.1:0-2753 GCA_964528545.1 uncultured Methanosarcinales archaeon | reverse complement strand
TAATTTTGAATTCTGAGTTTGATTTTTACTTTCCAGAGCCTTCTCTGCATAAAATTAGAAAATACAAAAGCTATATTCTAGAGAAATCTGGACTTAAAGAGGAAGAATACGACAAAATTATGGCGACTCTGTTTAAGTACATCAAATTAGTACTAACAGAAGAAATAGAGAAAAATTGGGACGAAGCAAAGAAATTTATGGAGTATATTGATAAAGAAGATGTCGTTTTTATTGCAACTGCATTGAGCATAAGCGATTCGGTTATATGGTCGGATGACAGGCATTTTGAAAAGCAGGATAAAGTAAAGGTGTTGAAAACGGAAGACATGATTTGATAACTACAGTATAACTAACCCCTCAACCAAGTTCTACGTATATTTTGTAGTCAGCATCAGCTGTGAAAATTTCTCTAAAAATTCTATCAGTTAGGTATGCTATAAATCTTATATTTTTACCACATTGAGCCGATACCCCCATCATCACTCTTCGCTCTGTCAAAAATTCCAAGTTACGAATACATAGTGGAATTTTTGAGCATGCTCGAAAATTTTTACAAATGAAAATAGATGATGAAAATTTCCGACATTTCACATAATTCTATGGATTATACAAACTTTTTCTTCAAAAAGTACATAAGAATTATTTAGTCCGTAAAACCAAAAAAGTAACAAGTAAATTTATATTAAAGCTGCGAATTCTTATAATTCATGAAAACCGACTTAGTTGTCGCAGGCTGCATTTTCCATAACAGCAAAGTTCTACTAATCCACCACAGAAAGCTTGACCTCTGGCTTCCAGTCGGAGGCCATATCGAAAAGGATGAAACTCCTGACGATGCCGTAAAAAGAGAAGCAAAAGAAGAAGTGGGAATTGGCGTTGACATAATAAAAAATAATGACCTTCCTTTTGAAGGAAACATAAAGAAGAATCTTGCAGTTCCGTTTCACGTTAACGTCCATTCTGCAGGTGACCATGACCACTGCTGCTTGTTTTACGCATGCACCGCAAAAGACATCGATATAAATCCAAACGGAAAAGAGCTGAAGGATTTCGGATGGTTCTCAAAAGATGACTTAAACCAAAATCATGTGCCGCTTGACGTAAAACATATTGCTCTCAAGGCCTTTGGGATATACAACGATTATTGCAAAGATTTAAAAAAATAAATGATATTCTGGAAAAATGAAGTTCGAATTCAGGAATGTGGTGCTCTGGCTTCTTGCAATTAATGTAACTGCTTTTGCTCTGCAGCAGTTTGTTCCGGGATTTACGGACTTGTTTATTCTGGATTCGGATGACGCACTTTCAAGGCCGTGGATGTACTTGACTGCAATGTTCCTGCACGGAGGCGCAAACCACATCTTGTTTAACATGCTTACTCTTTTTTTCCTTGGGCCTTTGCTGGAAAGCAACATTGGAGCAAAAAGATTTCTTGTGGTTTACCTCGGCTCGGGAATGCTTGCAAATGTTCTATCGTCTTTTTTCTATCCAAGGGCGCTTGGCGCAAGCGGGGCAATTATGGGGGTGATTGGCGTGCTGATTATTCTAATGCCAACCCTGATTATCTTGATCTGGGGAATTGTCCCAACCCCGTTATGGATGCTCGGGATTCTTTATGCGGTAATGGATGTTTTTGGTGTTATTTTCCCGTCGGGGGTAGGAAATATCGCCCATCTTATAGGAATGGGATTCGGGCTTTTATACGGGCTTTATCTAAAAAAGCAGGGCCGAAAATTTCAAAGAAAATTCTCCTCAAAAAAGCACCTCAATGAGATTGACATGGACGAGTACCTTAAAAGCGGAAGAATTTGATTTGCACAATAAGATTAATAAACCATCTTCATATATCCTTGATTATGATGGACTTGGTTGCGTGCATTTCGGCAGGGGAAAAAAGCTGGAGCCACGTGGCCAGGTTGATAAACGAGGGAGAGTGGGCCAATATTTTTGTTGTTACAAACGAGCACGGAAGAAAAAATTTCAAAGCTGGCAAGAACATTCATTTCATTGCGGTTGATTTTGACACCCCTGCTTTTGAGCTGATTGAAAATATAAGAAAAAATCTTGCCGGAAGAATCAGAGGATTTGAGGTTGCGCTAAACATCGTTTCTGGCAACGGCAAGGAGCACATGTCTGTTCTTTCAGCGCTTCTAAAATTAGGCGTCGGGATAAGATTGATGGCTGTAACAAAAGAAGGGATTAAGGAGCTTTAGCTAACTACCACAAATAAGCTTCCAGAAAATTTATGCGGCACTTGTGTATCATTGTTTACGTAAGTTATGTTCAAGTCCCCGTTATATTTTTGGCCCTTTGCAAGAACGCAGCCTGAAACCGTAAATGTCTGCCGGCTGTTGCTTTCCATCTCCTTGATTGTAGGGGTATTTGAGCATCCGGATGCACTTAAATTAACTCCATTGATCTTGTATCCATAGCTGTTGGCCAGCGATATCTGCATCGACTGCGATGATGAGCTCACAGCAACATCCAGGCATGGGAAAGCAGGATTTATTATGCATCTTGTGGGAATAGCTCTTGAATTATTTGAGAAGCCAAGATAAGCAAGTGCCCCAATTCCAACTATTACAGCAAGGATTGCCCACCCATAGGTTATAATAAACTCAAGGGCCGCCTGCCCTTTCTTTATGGCATACATAATTAAAAACTGAGATATGTAGTATTTAAATATAATCTTTTATGGGGTGCTGTAGAAAATCTTAATAACCCGAGCAGCCGTTAGGCTGCTTCGGGGGTGG
>CAZGTJ010000188.1:717-2758 GCA_964528545.1 uncultured Methanosarcinales archaeon | reverse complement strand
ACAATTGCTTTTGTTATTTCAAAATCATTTTTCCTGTCAAGGACAACTTTTACAGGATTTACATTATCAATGTGCAGGACTTTTATTTCCGGACATTTTTCACGAATTCCCTTTAATAATTCAACTGCATAAGGCAGCGTGTAGAAGCAAGTTTGTTTTCCAAGCCTGAAATATCTTGCCCCGAGCTTATAAAATTCAATAATCTCTTTCAGAACATCCTCTTTTTCCCTGAATTCCACTTTGTTTTTCAGAGGCTCTGTGCAAAAAGAGCATTTTCCAATATCACAGCCATGCCCAGTTTCTATTTCAATCATCCTGATGTCTGGTATCTGTCTTACTATTGATGCGCCCCTTGTAGAATATTCTTTAACATCATCGTACTTAAAATTAAACATCTCATAGCTTACTTTGTCAAAAATGCTTAAGTCAGCTTTCTCGTAGAATTTGCCGCCAAACAGCTGCGTGCCAAACACAGCAGGGCCTGTCAGGATTTTCTTGCACTTCAAGCCATTAATCATTGGAATTATCTCGTGCAAAGTCCCCGGGATTGCGCTTAAGTACTTCCCAGGCACGTGGACGCCAAGAACAACGATTAAAGTTTCTGTATCTTGCAGTATTCTTCCAACATCTTTGTAATTTGCAGTTAAATTGTACGTTGTTATATCAGTTTTTTGGGATTTTTTTGTCTCTTGTATAATTGAATTATTTTTTTCCCATAATCTTAAATCATCAATAGTTAAGTAAGTAACATCTTTATTCAAATAGCCTGCTATGTACCTTGGATAAGTGCCGAGATAAGGAGGAACCCCCAATCCGGCAGGCTCGTCTGTATAGCAGTCAAGTATTGTATATTTCATAGTGCTTTTAGTATATTTGACGAGTTAAAAAGCTTTTTATTAAACATTAAGAAAATCCTTTTGGCAATTCCGGCTTTGGCAAGACGGCATTCCATTTACTTTCTGAAAAAATCAACCAGTGACTTTACTTTCCTTCTTGCTTTTTTTCCGATTCCTTGAAACCGCTGAGTAAGACTTTGGTCGACTTTCATTAATTGGATTGCAGTAACGTTGGGAAAGTACGGAAGGCTCGGGAGGTTTTTATGGTCCTCTATGCCAAATGCTGATAATGGGATATCATAAGGTCGTGAAAGCGCATATTTGTTTGGCGTTCCGTTTGTTCCGCATCCTAATTTGTCCAGCAGGCTCGTTATTTAATCGTTATTTTTTCTCACAGCCAGCGTCCTTGTTGCAGGGTCGTACCTGCACACCGGCTTTCTGTCCATGCTATCAACTTCGATAACAATAGTTTGCGTCCTTGCCTCATCTTGTCCGCTTGATTTAACCGGATAATCTTCAATCTTGAAGGTGTGTCTTGAATAATCAATTCCGCCACAGGACATTTAAAATCATCTCCATTGCCTTTTGCTCAATTTCAAAAAACAAGCTGTTGTGTATGCAGCTTTCTGTTTTTAAAGGTTTTTGTTCCTGGACTATGGCACATTTTCTTTGTCCAGATAAACCAAAATCTTTATATTTCGATGTTTAAGCAAAAATCCTATGTGGTGGCTAATAATACTGACAGTTTTAGCGCTGCTTGCAGCTATGTTCCTGATTAATTTCTACAGGAATCCGGAAAGGATGATTCCAAAAGGAAATAACATAGTGTCCCCGGCAGACGGGAAAATAATAAGCATTTTGGACACTTCAAGGACTATCATTAATGTGAGTAAGGGATTTGCGGGAAAAATAAGGACAACGACAAAAGATGTGGCAAAAGAGTGCTATGTCCTCTCTATTTTCATGTCGCCTTTTGACGTGCACTACAACAGATCGCCGGTTGGGGGGATTGTAAAATATGCAAGGCACACAAAAGGAAAATTTTACAAGGCATATGATTTGGAAAAAAGCTTTGAGAACGAGAAAAACGAGATTCTTATTGAAAGCGGCCCTATGAGGGTAAAGGTGATACAAATAGCAGGATTTCTTGCAAGAAGGATCAAATGCTTTGTAAAAGCCAATGAAAAAGTTAATAAAGGCTCCCG
>CAZGTJ010000188.1:0-707 GCA_964528545.1 uncultured Methanosarcinales archaeon | reverse complement strand
GGATAGGCATGATAACTCTCGGGAGCCAGGCAACATTAATAATTCCCAAGAGCGCCAGGCTGGCGGTAAAAATGGGGGAGAAAGTAAAGGCTGGAGAGAGCGTAATAGCCCAGTTAAGGTGAAGAATGGACGAGAAAAGATTATTTTTTGAGGCCTTTGTAGAGAATCCAGAGCAGATAGGCTCTATAATTCCAAGCTCTAAATTTCTGATAGAGGAAATCACCAAAAACATTGATTTTAGAAGTGCAAGGTGCATTGTTGAATACGGGCCTGGAACCGGAAGAATCACATCAGAGCTTCTCAAGAATGTGGGAAAAGATGCGAAAATCCTGTGTTTTGAGGTAAACCGTAACTTTTATAAATACCTTCAGGAAAAATTTAGGGACAAAAGGCTAATTCTGGTAAATGACAGCGCAGAAAACGTGAAAATGCACATGGAAAAATACGGGATAAAAGACATCGATTATATCATTTCAGGCCTTCCTTTCTCAACCTTGCATCCAAGAAAAAAGAAAATTATACTGGAGGAGACAAAAAATACGCTTGGGAGCACCGGCAAGCTTGTTGTTTACCAGTTCTTAAGCACGATAAAAAAGCACCTCGAAAGCTATTTTACAACAATCTCTACAAGCTTTGTGCCGCTTAACATACCTCCATGTTTTGTGTGCGTCTGCGAGAAGTAAGGTTATGCAATCCAAAACCAGAAA
>CAZGTJ010000187.1:0-2773 GCA_964528545.1 uncultured Methanosarcinales archaeon | reverse complement strand
ATGCCGCGCTGCAGGTCGTCCTTCTCGACGCCGCGCAGGAGGACCCCGAGGTTGCCCTTAATTAATTTTACATAATCATAAAATAGTTGCCCTCTTGGATCATTTATCCCTCGCATTGCACCAGCTAAGCTCCAGCTCTGGCAAGGAGGTCCTCCTACAAATCCAACAACTTCAGGGATCTCCTCAGAAGATACATCAGTAATTGATTTTTTAGTAACTTTAACTCCATGGTTTTTTTCAAATGTTTCCCAGCATCCGTCCCAAATATCATTAGCAAAAGCCACTTCAAAGCCTGCATTATGAAATCCAAGGTCTAAACCTCCTGCTCCAGAAAAAAAAGATGCGATTTTCATTGTTCATTATAACTTATTAGCTTTGCCTCCAAAAATTTTGCTGGATTATTAGGGTCTTTTATCTTAATGTCTTTTACAGATACCTGTTTGTTTTTTTCTAAGATTGTCCTGATTTCCTTTGGAAACATATCATATTTTGTTTTTTTAATTAACGCAAATAAGTGAAATTTATCAGGGTCTCCAATTTTGCAGAAGCTTTCAAAAACAACCAAAGGATTTTGTATTTGCCACATCCCTCTTATTCTAAGTTCTGTAATCCCCAAAGGATCTACTCTTTTTACTTTTCCTAACTCAACGCTTTTCCCTTTTTCAAGCTGGAGTGAATCTAATATTAACTCAACTTCTTTTTTTATTGGGTCATATATTTTTCCATAAACTGAACGATCTGCTGCATAGCAGGATCCTTGAATAAAGAATAAGTAATTCAGCTTAGATGATTTGGTATGACCAACGACATAAAATAAGTCTTTTTCTTTCCATTCGATAGGCTCACATGTTCTGCAAGCAGCAACAATTCTTAAATCTGATGAATGTAGTTTATCTTTAGGAGGAGAGCTATTAAGTGCTAAAGAAGATTTTTGATTCTCAATTTTTTTAATTTCAAATGCATCACTTCCTTTCACTATCATATCAGGCGGGTGGTTTTGATTTCCAAGCCAGGAAAAAACATTCTCATATGTTTTTTCTTTATCTTCTTTTTTTATGCTGAAAGAGTTTGCAATAGAATCTTTAACAAAAAATTCTAATTGTTCACCAACTGCATTAATTCTTATGTGGGATTTAGAAGCATAATCCTTTAGGTCGTAATTGCTATAAGCGATTATGTTTTCTATTGCGGTTAAAATATTATTTGTCATACCACATACCACTCCCTTTTATTTAAGTAATATCAGTTACACTGATTTATAAAGCTTGCCTTAAAATTTTCGGAATTTGAACCTAGAACAATAAAAAAAGAACAACATGAATCATTTTGCTGAACAAATGACTCGGGACAGAACCGAAGTTAACATAACCTATTTAAAGTCAACCATGTTTTGCCTTCTGATGATTGTCATGAAATTTGGAGGGACTTCCGTAGGATCTGCAGAGAGAATAGCGAATGTTGCAAGACTTGTAAAGGCGCAGCTTGCGAAGAGGCCCATCGTCGTGGTCTCAGCAGTCACCGGAATCACGGACGCGCTCATCCAGCTTGCTTTCGAGTGCCACCAAAAACAGGAGGAAAATGCTTATATTCAGATCAAGGCAGTACATGACAACCTTCTCTCGCAGCTTGCACTCGACAGCGCTCTGCTGTCCGCAGAGTTCCATGATTTGTTGCAACTGTGCGAGAAGACACGGCGAAAAAAAAAGCTGGATAGAAAGACATTGGACCACTTCCAATCTTTTGGGGAGCGCATGTCCTCCAAGATAGTCGCGGCGCAGCTTGTGAAAATAGGAGTTAATGCACAGGCGTATCCCGCGTGGGAGATTGGCATGATCACAGATTCCAAGTTCGGGGACGCAGAACCCCTGCCCGAGTCAGCTTCGCTCATGAAGAGGAAGATAGGCGCGCTCAGGCACGTTCCTGTCATCACTGGATTCATCGGCAAGACCAAGAAAGGAGAGATCATCACCCTGGGACGCGGAGGGTCAGATTACACTGCGGCAATTGTAGGAGCAGCAATCGGTGCCGAGTCCATCCAGATCTGGACAGATGTGAATGGCATTATGACAGCTGACCCGCGAATAGTGCCGCAGGCTCGTACCATTCCAAAGCTCTCATTCGAGGAGGCTTGCGAGCTTGCGTACTTCGGGGCAAAGGTATTGCATCCCAAGACGATTCTACCTGCGATGCTAAAGGGAATTCCCGTACAGGTGCTCAGCACGTTTGAACCCGCAAACAAAGGGACAACAATATTGAGCAGATTCTTTGAGGATGGGATTAGGCACGAAACAATCAAAGCATTAAGCTATAAGAAGAACGTCATCGTGGTGCACATCCGCTCGCCGGAATTCTTCGACGGGACCGGACTACTTGCAAAGATCTTCGAACTGTTCGCTGCGCAGGACACTAGCATCGACGTCGTATCCACCTCTGTCGTGAGCGTTTCACTTACCATTGACAAAGAAGAGAACCTCGAAAAGATCGTACCGCAGCTTGAAAAGATAGGAGAAGTGGAAATAGTGCGCGACAAGGCAGTAGTGTGTGCAGTTGGAGGAGGACTCAACACTGCAGACGTGGCAGGTAGGATATTCACTGTTCTTAGCAAGGCAAACATAAACGTGGAAATAATCTCGCAGGCCTCCTCGAGCATCGATATCACATTCGTCGTTGATGACAAGGACGCACTCGATGTCATTAAGATATTGCCCAAGGAACTCATAGAGGAATATTTAAAAAGTTATGTAAAGACCTATCTTAATGAGGAAATTAAAAA
>CAZGTJ010000186.1:0-2791 GCA_964528545.1 uncultured Methanosarcinales archaeon | reverse complement strand
CAGGCCTTACCGCATCGGCAAGGTGGATTGTTAAAGTCCCAACAGAGCAGCCGAACTCAAGAACCCGCTTGCCCCTAATATCGCCGAGCAGCGCAATAATCTCATTTCTGACGCCTTTTGGAAGAATTATTCTTTCGCTGAGCAGAGTGAAATAAGCAAGAATGTCGTTTACCTTAACAATCGTGTCCGGGTTGTAATAGAACTCAAGGAGCATGTATACCGGAATCCCGATAATCACTAAAGAAAGCCCAAGCTTTAATGTATAGAGCGCATCGCTTGCGTTTACGGTCCAGATATACATCACAAATCCGATGAAGGCGATTGTCACGAACGACCCGATTCCAGCAAGCGGCACTTTAAAATGCCTTGGAGTGTTTTTCTGCTTCACTCTTAGAATTGGAACGGACAAAATCACAAAAGCGTACAATATAAGCCCAAGCGGAAGAAGAAGGCTTAATAGCGCTTCGTACTTTCCAAAAACCATTCCAAAAACAGCAAGCGACACAAGCGTTTGGAAAATAATTGCCTTGTAAGGAGTCTTGAATTTCTCATGGACGTCGCTGAACTGCGATAAGAACAGCTTGTCTCTCGCAAGCGCAAGAATCAGTCTTGGCATTGTAATGATTTCGCCGGCGGCAGAGCCCACAAGCGAGAGAAAAATCCCGATGCTGACGATTGTCATTCCCACTCCACCAAGAGCTTTTGAAGCGACCATGGATAAGGGGGCAGAGGAATCTTTAAGCTCCTGCCACGGAATAACTCCGAGCGCAACAATTGCGGTAAGCAACCCCATTACCCCTACAATTATTGTTCCGTAAATGAGGGCCTTTGGGATGGTCTTTTCAGGCTCTGTTGTCTCCTCTGCAAGATAAGTTGCGGATTCCCATCCAAAAAAGCTTTCGGCTATGAAAAATATGCTGAGGAAAACCGAGGACATTCCAAGGCTAAAGAACGGAAAATAATTAGATGCGTCTAACTTGAAAATTCCAGGAAAGACAATGGAGCTGACTACCCCAATCGAGATTGCGGCGATTATCATGACAAATACTCCGCTTGCTTCTATGCCAAAGAATGCAATTACATTCAGCAGGATTATGAAAAAAATACTTACAGCAACTTTCAATGCAATCTTTGAGTTGTCTGGAATTATGTAGTCTATGGAAGCGACAACGACGAGCGCCGTTGTCAGATTGCCTACAATCCACGCGAGCCAGCCTATAATGAAAGAGAAAAATCTCCCGTAGGTGTTTTTGCTGAATTCGTATATTCCTCCCGCCTTTGGGAACATGGACGAGAGCTCTGCAAAAAACATGCTTATGTAAACCGCTATTACAGTAAGGATTAGCCATGCGATTATTGAGGCGTTTCCAGCGTATTTTGCGGCAATTGATGCGCCAAAGAAAAGGCCCGTGCCCATTATCGAGGCTACTGCAAGCGACAAAACTGTCCAAAACCCAAGCACTCTTTTTAGCTCTGCAATTATTTTCCACCTGCCGGGAATTTAGAACTTGCGAATAGCCGTGCTTCTACCATCCTTATTGAATTCATTCATTCACTTTAAAAATAAGTGTTTATACTTTAGTGTAGTAAAATGCAGTTTTGTGATTTGCAGGGCCTTTGTCCAGCAATTTTTGTTCTCGGCGTGGATATGACTTCAAACCAATTTGAAGCTAAGGAAAACTATTTATAAACGCTCCGCTTGCTAATTTCATGGCAAAGAAAAACTTTATATTATTGTCTATGGAGGACGACAAGATAAGGAAAATATCAAATGTGATAGGCAACGATTCGTGCAGGAAAATTCTTGATTTTCTTGCAGAAAGGGAGGCAACGGAATCAGAGCTTGCAGAGAAGCTTGGCATTCCAATATCGACAGTGCATTACAACCTAAACCAGCTTGTTGAAACCGGCTTAATTGAGTCAAATTCATTTCATTACAGCGAGAAGGGAAAAGAAGTCAGCCATTTCAGGCTGGCGAATAAGTACATAATTATTGCGCCCCGTAAAACTCACGGGATAAAAGAAAAGCTGAAAGGCATTTTGCCCGCGGCGCTTATCGTCGGAGCAGCAGCATTTGCAATAGATCTGTACAACAGATATGTTTCGAGCAAGGCCATGAGCCTGGCATCCGAAGCAGCGCCGGCAATGAGAATAGCTGCAGACGAGGCGGAAAAATCAGCCCCGCAGGCAGCTTCAGGCGCAATTCAAATAGCACAATCCTCCCCCAGCCTTATGCAGAACATTGCAGTCTGGTTTTTTGCAGGCGCTATGTTCGCATTGCTGGCGTATTTCATAATAGGAATCATAAGAAAGGATGTTGATTAAGATGAGCGCAATTAAAATAAATTATATGAAATAAAATAGCTTCAAACCAATTTGAAGTTATCAATGGATATATAAACCAGGCGATATACGCCTTGTTATGGTGAGAAAATGAAAATAACAATGAAACCTTCGGTTTTGCTTGCCTTGCTTCTTTTTGCAGTTTTTATTGCGGCATGCGAAAATGCGTCTATCCAAAATCCGGAAGCTGCTGCAGATACAAAATCCGGAATAGAAACAAAGTTCGAGGCGTCCCAGGAGCTAAAGAAATTCTCGTCTTCAAAAGAGATAATTGAATACCTGCAGAAGTCAGGCCCGATTTCATCCGGAAATTTTAGGAGAAATGGCGGAGCTGCTTTTGGTATTGCAGAAAGCGCGGCGCCAATGCTTGCGTCAAAGTCCTTCGAAGGTGCAGTTTCAGACTCGTCAAGCGCAGGCTCGTCTGCCGGCTCGTACTCGCAAACAAATG
>CAZGTJ010000185.1:0-2794 GCA_964528545.1 uncultured Methanosarcinales archaeon | reverse complement strand
ATTCATTCTCCGGCAAAAGCCCAAGCAATTTCCATCCCAAATCGAGCGTCTCGGCAATGCTCCTGTCCTCATCTCTTCTTTGCCTTACAAATTTGTCCTCGAATTCAGCCGCAAATCTCAAGAACCTCCTGTCTCTTTCGCTCAATGCCTCTTCCCCAACTATTGCCACAAGCCCTCTTAAGTCCCTTCCTTCTGCATAAGCTGCGTACATCTGGTCCGAGACTTGCTTGTGGTCTTCCCTTGTTCTTGTCGGGCCGATTCCAAGGTTCATTAATCTTGACAAGCTAGGCAATACGTCAACGCTTGGGTAAATTCCCTTCCTGTAAAGCTCTCTTGAAAGCACAATCTGCCCTTCTGTGATATATCCTGTCAAATCCGGAATTGGATGAGTAATGTCATCCCCTACCATTGTCAGAATCGGGATTTGCGTCACAGAGCCTTTCTTTCCTTTGATAACTCCCGCTCTCTCGTAAAGCGTTGCAAGGTCGGTGTACATGTAACCAGGATACCCTCTTCTTCCCGGAATTTCTTCTCTTGCCGCCCCAATCTCTCTTAGTGATTCGCAGTAATTTGTCATGTCTGTCAAAATGACAAGAACGTGGGCATTGTGCTCGTATGCAAAATATTCTGCCGCTGTCAATGCCATTCTTGGAGTTACAAGCCGTTCAACAGCAGGGTCATTTGCAAGATTCAAAAATACAACGCTCCTCTCAAGCGCTCCTGTCTGCTCGAAATCGTTCATGAAGTACTGGGCCTCCTCGTTTGTGATTCCCATTGCCGCAAAGATGACAACAAAATTTTCCTGCTTTCCTACAACCTTTGCCTGCCTTGCAATCTGCAGCGCGATTTCATTGTGCGGCAAACCCGAACCTGAAAACAAAGGCAATTTTTGCCCCCTGACAAGCGTGTTCATCGCATCAATTGTTGAAACTCCTGTCTGGATAAAATCGTGAGGGGACGCCCTTGAGAAGGGGTTTATGGCTGCCCCAATAATATCAATTCTTTTTTCCGGAATTATGTCCGGGCCGTTATCGATTGGTTTTCCGCTTCCGCTCAAGACTCTTCCCAACATGTCTTTTGAAACATTAAGCTTCAGCGTATCGCCCAGGAACTTGACCCTTGTATCAACGTCAATTCCGCTGGTTCCCTCAAAAACCTGGACAACTACAATCTCATCGCTTGTGTCAAGCACCTGCCCTGTCTTTACATCGCCATTTGTCATTGTAATTCTCACGATGTCCGCATATCCGACTGGGTCTGTTTTTTCCACAAAAATTAATGGGCCCGCGACCCTCGTTATTGTCTTGTACTCTTTCATTGTTACTCACCTTAATCCTGCTATTTCCAGAAAATTCTCGATAATTTTTCTGCCATTTTGCCTGTATTGCTCTTTCAAAATTTTATAATCTCTCGAGATGGCAATTTTGTCGTGCCCGAAAAACATTTCATCTTCATTCATCCACTTTTCCAGCATCGAGTTTGTCAATTCCAAATGGCCCTGTATGCCGTAAGACCTTTCCCCTGCTTTGATAATTTGCACAGGCACATGCCTTTCGTCATAAGATGTTCCAAGCAACTTGATTTTACCGCCTGGCTTTACAGCCTCCCCATGAAGCTGAAATACAGGGAATACACCAGCGCCTATTCCACAAAATAATGGATCCGATTTGCCCTCGTCAGTTAATTTAACCTGGTAAATTTCTTTTGTATCCCTGTCCCTGCACCCAATTTCCATAACCGGAGCCTTGCAGACTTCTCCTCCAGCTGCCTTCCCTAACGCCTGCATGCCAAGACAAATTCCAAGATATGGGGCATTTCTGTCCATGGATTCCGCAATAAATTCCAATTCATTCCCCATGCTTTTGTCATTGGCGCTTTGGGGCCCGCCCAGCACAATGACAGCAGAATAATCGCCCGGGTCTGGGAATTCCCAATTGTAGCCGGCCGGATTATACGGCCTGAATGGGATTCTTTGCTCATTGAATACCGTCCTTATCAGTCCCGGACTTTCCCTATGTATATTTTTAACCACCAAGACTTCGCCTTTCATTTAAAGCCTCAATTCCTTTTCTATGCTCTTATTAAGCTCGTCGAGTAATTTATCCCAATCCTTGACGAACTTGACTTCGCTTAACCTGTCTTTTGATTTTGTGGCAAGTATCTGGTTGACTCTCATTCCAGCATCGAAAGCTGCATTCGCAAGCCTTGAAAAATGCAAAATCGACTTCATCATTGAATATGTTTTTTTCAAGTCACTGTAAGTGTCAATTTCATGGAAAGCATTTTGCTGCAAAACAACTTCCCTAACCAATCTTGCAACTTGCAGTGTAATCTGCTGTCTCTCTGGCAGCGCATCGCTTCCAACAAGCTGGACTATTTCAAGCAATTTTTCTTCTTCTTGCAATATCGACATTAGCTCTCCGACTGTGGCAATCCAGTCGGGTGCTATGTTTTTAGAATACCAAGGTTCAAGGATATTCAAGTAATTTGAATACGAGTCAAGCCAGTTTATTGATGGGAAATGCCTTCTTTGCGCAAGTTTCGCATCAAGTTTCCAGAAAACTTTTGTGACTCTTAAAGTTGATTGCGAAACAGGTTCTGAAATATCTCCGCCTGGAGGACTTACAGCTCCGATAATTGAAATGCTCCCTTCTTTTTTTGTGCCAAACGTTGTTACCCTTCCCGCTCTCTCATAAAATTGAGCTAGCCTTGTCGACAGGTAAGCAGGATATCCTTCCTCCCCGGGCATTTCCTCAAGCCTAGATGAAATTTCCCTCATTGCCTCTGCCCATCT
>CAZGTJ010000184.1:0-2808 GCA_964528545.1 uncultured Methanosarcinales archaeon | reverse complement strand
CGATTTTCCTGTGATATACCCATACCGGCTCTTTTGCATTGTTGATGACAATTTCCTCGAGATTTGGGTCCTTGAGCAAAATTTCGATTTTTCCAAGGCCGATGTTCTGCTCAAGAATATAGTTGATCAGCATATCCATCGTCTTCTTGTCTGCTGTCGGAAAGTATTTTACCAGAAGCTTGAAGATGCTTGCCTTGAACTGCTCCTGGATGTCCTCAATCCTTGTCTCGTCGCTTATCTTCTGCAGTTCTGCGGCGACAAATTCCTCCCTTATTTTGTCGAGAATAACTCTTGTGGTGTCGCTTATGTTTGTAATGGAAATGCTGTAGATTGGGACAGTTTCATCGTCAGGGCTCGTAATGCGCACGTCAACTATGATGTCGTTTATGTTGAGCTGATAGTAATCTAACAGTTTATCTCTTTTTTCCATTTTATTTCCAAGATATCCAATTTCCCACGTAAATTACTGATGAAGCCTGTTTAATTTATTGTAATGTCTTTATTTTTGCAGTGATTATCTTTGCCTCAGCATCTTTTGGCTCAATCTGGAGCGCTTCTTGTATGTTCTTCATTGCTTCGTTATATAATCCTTTTTTTATGTTTTCCCTTGCAAGGTCTTTCTTTTCATTAAGCAGCCTTAATTTTTCATTGATGGGATTAATTGGAGCTGCGGGATTTTCCGATGGTTTTTCCGCAGGCTTCGTTAATTTTGCTCTCGAGCGAATCCTTGCTCTTGAAAGCCTCATCTGTCTTTGCTCTATTCTTGGCCTTTGCTGAGCGTGCTGGCTGCTGATTTGGAACTTGGGCTGCGCGGGTTGTGCCTGCGGCTTTTGATTGCCATGCTCTTTTGATTGCTCCACGGAAATCCTGGAGGCGGGCTGTGCCTGCGGCTTTTGCTGCTGGACTGCAATTGGGGTCAGCTGCATTTGAAGGTGCGAAATTTCCATTGAGATTGTAACGTTCCTGTACAACTGCAAAAGCCTTGCGCCAAGCGGGCTTTTTTGGATTATGAACCCTTCGGGAATCTGGTTGAAAATCTCAAGCGATTTTAAATAGTTAAGTCCCGCGCTCCTGATGTCATTTGCGTGCAGGGCCTTTTCTGCCGACACGACAAACTGTCCGGATTGCTGGATAAGGGAGTAAGCTCTTTTTGAAATGTCCGAATCGGTTGCGTTCTTAAGGTCTCTTGCAAAGAGCTTGATGCCATCGCCTAAAATTCTCTTTTCCTCGAAAAAGGCGTTTGGGATAGAGGCGTGAGATGACTCAATCTCCCCTAACAATTTCGACGCATTTTCCAGTTTTCCTTCCTTCAGAAAAACTCTTGCCTGCGTAATCAGAGACTGGATGGAATTTCTTTTTTTCTCTGCGTCTTCGAATGCCATGGCAAGCGTGCCGCTCAAATTGGAAGCGAGATTAAACAGGGATTGGTACGCTTCCTTATCCCACGTCAGCTGATGCCCGAGGATGCTCTGCCATTGGGTGTTGTACTCCTGCTCAGCCTGATCCAAGTTGGAAATTGATGAAGGCTGCGCCAGCTCGGACTCCAAAACTTCAGGCCTTTTTTCGTATTTTGAGGCGGGTGAACTCTGCTCAAGATCGATTCCAGATATTTCTCTTTCTAAAAACTGGTCTATGTCCATTTTAGAGGTATGTCAAATATTTTTCCCAGAGCTGGTCTATTTTATTTTCCGGAATGTCCTTTTCCCTTGCCTTCCTGAGAAATTCCTCCCGTATGTGAATAAAATTTGCCTTGAGGTATTTTCTCCAGAGGCCTTCAATTTTATCGTAAGGTATGTTTTTTTCCTTTGCCTTTGCAAAAAACTGCTCCTTTGTAACAAGGCCGGCAGTCAGGCTTGATTCGCGCATCTTTGTGCGCGTGGGCTGGTCCTTGTACAGGTAAATATAAGGGGTTGTAAACTTATATTCAATGCCGAATATTTTTTCCTCAACCAAAAAGTCGACAATCGCCTGCGCTGCCGGAAGAGACATGCCCAGCTTTTTTGCAGCGTCCTCCACAGATAGTTTTTTTTCCTTCCTGACTACTTCCACAATCTCATCGGCAACTGTCTTTATAACAGTTTCATCTTGAGCCATATCAATCATGTCCCTAAACAGTATAAAAACTTTCGTTATTGCCCTTTAGTGGCAACTAACCGCAGTTAACTATCGAGTAATCTGTGACGTTGTACCTTTTGGCGCTTTCTATATCCAGCTTGAAGTATTGGAACTCATCCCAAAGCCCTTCTGACATTGGGGGATTTGTGATATTAAGCAGGCTTACGCATTCTGTAGGATTATTGAACGTATGGCTCCAGAACAAATAGTCAACGTAGCTTTCCCTCTGGTCTTCCTCCGGCAAGAGATTATTTGGGTTCACCAGCGACTCGATTCCGCAGCAGCTCGAGTTTGCGGTATCTCCGGTTAGCTTCATCAAGAAGCTCGGTGCGCTCGAATTCTCCCAGTGCACATATGTCCCGTTTCGCAAATGCTCCCTTGTATGGGACAAATTCCATTTATCAAATTGCACGCTGCTCTGCCTGATGTCGTTTGTGTAGTCTCCATTGGTGTTCATCAGGTAGTAAGGATCCGGGAGATTTTCAATTCCTGCAGAGGATTTTACCGATGCGGCCAGGCCCCATTGGGCAATTTCCGACTTAACTGAGAAATTTATAAAGGCAATGACGTCAATGTGCCACGGGGTTGTCTGTTCCACTGTCACATTTAAGATCCTTATCGTGGTGTTGACCTGAATCATTTCATACCCCTTGTCTGAAATTTTTTTTGACCAGTTCAACAAAGTGTTGTTTT
>CAZGTJ010000183.1:0-2816 GCA_964528545.1 uncultured Methanosarcinales archaeon | reverse complement strand
TATTCCGCTGCATTGCACGCGTATCCCAGCAAATCTGCGCACGTTTCGTTGGAGCAAGCAGCGCTGCACCCGTCAAGTGAAATTAAGTTGCCGTCATCGCACTGCTCTCCTGTGTCCATTTTTCCGTTGCCGCATAATAATGCAGCAGGCGCGATAGCAAGCCTGAAAGTGTCGACTGCATTAAATTTGCCGTCGGTAACCTGCACCTTTATGTCGGTAAAGTCGTTTACATTTTGCTTGACTATGCAATTAATATCGTAGCCAGCAACCGAGCAGTCCGCAAGATTTGTATTTGATTGCTGCACAATTGAATATTTAAGCGAATCTGATGCTGTCTCGGCATCCTGCACATATTGAACCAGATTTGTTATAACTTTATTCCATGTTCCTGCCCCCGCTCTTGCAACATCGGGAATTGGAGTTACAAATTGAGGCGCGGTGTTACGCGGCCCTGTTATCGCCTGCGTTATCGGAAGCCCCTTAATTGCAAGCTGGCAGTCCTCGCTTAGCTCCTTGCTTAGCTCATAGGAAACCACAGTTTCCTTCTCAAGATTTTCAAAATACCACATGATAAGTGGGTCTGCCTTGATATGCACATCACCCTTTACCTGCTGCGTCAGGTATTGGTTCAGGTCGTCAACGCAATCCTTCGGAATTATTTCATAAAACCTAAAGTCCTTTACCTTCGTTCCTTCCTTTGGCTTCAGGATTATCTCAACTTTGGTTATTCCTTCACAAACAGAATATTTCCTGTAGATTTCAACATTTCTCTTTGTAAGCTCGACCTGCTCGACATCAATGTCGTAAAGGCACTTGTCGCAGTCGGCCTTGACCGCATCCAGAATGAGCTGCTGGGCCTCACTCTTGCTTATTTTTTCAGGGATAAATGTGCATTCGGGCTGCTCGCAGGCGCTTGCCACCTTCGCAGGCTTTCCGCCCTCAACATAAAATGAAATTTTTCCCGATTTTGGCTTAAAGCAGATGTGGTATGGGTAAATCATCTCCATATCTCCTGCAAAAAATGACCTCTTTACTTTCCCGTCCTTTATGACAAAAACATTGCTCGCGCTCTTGCTCGCCAGCGCGTCCTTAAGGATCGGAATCTCATCAAAAGTTTCAGGATTTGTGTCCTTGTTCATGTCAAAGAAATAAATCCTGTCAGCGCTGCAAGGGGCGTTGTAGCTTCGCTTCTCCCTTGTACCGTACCTGAGCTGCTGGTCAATATTTTTAAGCTCAATCTCAAATTTCGAAATCTCTGTCTGGCAGGCCCTTTCCCTTACGGCCTGTATCATGTTATAGCCAAAAACAAAGATTATGACTGCAACAATCCCGACCAGCATGTACTTGAATATCTCCCCGGTTATCTGCGATTTCTTCACCATCTTTTTTCAAGCCTTTTTGCCATTCTTATGGCCTTGACGATTTCATCATCGACAGGGTCCGACCACTTTCTTCTGTGGAACTCCATGGCAATTTCGTAAAGAAACATAAAAAATCCGTAGATATAAAAAATTATTGACAAAATCCAGAGCAGCCCCAAAACAAATACTATAAGAAAGTGCCCGGTGATTAATGGGGTTGCCATTCCGACATAAAATGAGGTGGAAAGCCCGATGAAGAAATTGTACATGGAAATTGCAAAGAAAACAAGCCCGCATCCGATTGCAAGCGCGTAAAGCTCCTTTTTTATTTTCTCGCTGGCGCTAAAGTGATAGGCAATAGTTCCTATAAAAAGCGATGCAAGGGAGACAAAAATTATCAAAAAATTCCTGTCGTGGAAAAATCCGCTTATGACAGAATCTGTGTCCAGCACAGAAACGGTGTAAACATCCATTCCCGCAACAATTAAGTTTGAATTGTCAAACTTTGCGCTTGAAAATTCCGTCAGGGGGGCCAGTTTGTAGGCCGGCAGAAGAAGAAAGCACGCAATTGAGGAGTAGATAAAAAACAAATAAATTCTTTTCATGTGAAGCTGCTTGTTCAAGAATAACCTTGACCAGACTATAACAGGAATTGACAAAAACAGGATCAATGATGCCGCGTTAAGGAGATAGTCAATGAAAAGCGGGACAAGCGCATTGCTCTGAATTCTTCCCAAATCTCCCAAAAACAGCCCTGGAAAAGGGATTCTTTCCTCGCTTAAGTGCTCAAAATAAGAGCTGCTCCCCATAAAAACATAAGGGTAGCCAAACACCGCAAGGTCGGAAAGCGCGTGCATCACCAAAATTCCGGAGATTGCAAGCGGCAGTGTTTTTTTGTAATGGAACAAAGACACGAATTTTGAGTAAAGGCCTGTCGTGAAGTCCCCTATCTTATAAACAAAATTGTCCTTGTTGAATTTTTCCTTGTGCCTTGCGAGCTTGTGGACATAGAATACTATGGCGACGGCAACAAACGGGTCGTCAACTGCAAATTCGAGCCACTCGAGAACCGTGCTGTAGACGAAATAATAAAAAGACAGTGCGAGAGTAAAGACCACGAAGCCTTCAAGCGCCCTGTTTCTGAGCGGCTTTGAAAAAATTGCGTGAAACAGGCTGGGGTCTGAAATTTCGCCCTTGAGCACAAAGTAACAGCTTGCAAAAACAAGCCCCGCAATTCCAAGATAAAAAGTCGCATACTGGGTTACCAGCGGGTTGGATATCAAAAACGAGTAAAACGAGTCTACGAATTTCAAATAATCAAAATTATACGCGTCGATTTTTATGTAGCTTAGGATGTCCCTGAAGAAAAGCAAAAAAAAAGATGCAACCATTATTCCGTCTGCAATTTTGGAGTCCTTCCCAAAAAGTATCGAAGAAATTTTTAGCCTGTAAAAC
>CAZGTJ010000182.1:0-2824 GCA_964528545.1 uncultured Methanosarcinales archaeon | reverse complement strand
AGTGTTCACCAATTAAGGTTTAAAATGCAAAAGAAAAAAGTTTACAATTTTACTGTAATTATAGAAAAAGATGAAGACAATTATTATGTCGGGTATGTTCCTTCTATCAAAGGATGCCACACTCAAGGCAAAACAATAGATGAATTGATGAGCAACATAAAGGAAGCTATTGAACTTTGCTTGGAAGTTGACTATAAGAGGATCAAAGAATTCAATAAACTCGTAAAGGGACACGAGAAGATTTTGATGGCTATAGGACGGCTTTGACAATGTACTATTGAAGCTCTTTATGAATTGTCCGAGGTGGTAAAAAATGACAAACTTGGAAAGAGACTAATATTATTTTTTAACAGAAAGATTGGATGATGTCACTTGCGCATTAAGGGGGTAATGTGATGACATTGATTGTAACAAGTTCATATACAAAGATCTTATAAAGAAAAAATACAAACCTGTTTTAAAGCACAGTTTCTCATGCCTTGAAAGCCTCAACAGAGATAAAGATGCAATAATGAGGATATTATCCCTAAAGAGATACAGGAAAATCAGATTTGTTAAATGCAGCTATTGCAAGAAAAAGCTGGAGACTCTGAGCAATGATGCCAAGATAGCAAGCTTTACTAGACCAACTCCCGATAAAAAGTTCTACGAGGTGAAAGGGGATTATGCGCACAAGAGGTGTTCAAGGAAAATCAAGGCTCCGCAGGGCTGGAAGAAAGGATTTTAGAATTCTTAATCGCTTGATGTTACCAAAATTTTACTGCAGAACAACCTTTTTAAACATGAAAAGCAACCCACAATCATGCCGATGAAGATAATGATGGTCGAGGGAAGGTACACGGGAAAAATAGATTTGTCTAAACTGGACGCTAAAGCATTGCCAAAAAAAATTGGCTTGGCGACAACTGTGCAGTTTCTTGATTATGCCGGTGAAATCAGGAAATTTCTTGAAAGCAAAGGCATTGAAGTTTATATTGACAGGCTAAGGCAGAAATATGAAGGCCAGCTGCTCGGATGCGACCAGGGAGCGGCAGAAAAGGTAAAAGGCAAAGTCGATGCATTCCTTTACGTTGGCACAGGAGTTTTCCACCCCTTGGGGATTGCATTAAGCATAGATAAGGACGTTTTCTGCTACGACCCGATTCACGCAATAATGTCAAAGATTGACAGAAAGCAAGTCGAGAGATACAACCAGAAAAGGAAAGGGGCTTATCTCAAATTCCTGCATGCAAAAGAAATAGGAATCCTTGTTTCCATGAAGCCCGGGCAGAACAATTTCAAGAAAGCCATGGAACTCAAGAAATCACTGCCTGATAAAAACTGTTACTTGTTTGCTTTTGACAGCCTTGACTTCAACCAGATTGAGAATTTTCCGTTTATAGAGTGCTGGGTAAACACAGCCTGCAGCCGCATACTGGATGATTATGAAAAATTCACGAAACCCTTGGTGGATTTGGCTGACTTGGGAGAAAGTCTCGAGCAGCAGATTGCAGTAAAATAATTATTTGCTGTGTCTTTTGTGACTATGTTTTCTTTTGTGATGAAACATCCTGTGCATTATCATTGCAGACAAGGCTGCAATTAAAATTGCCAATGGCGCATAAGCAAATTTATTATCTTTATTTTCCTTCTTAACAGGCTCCTCGATTACAGGATTTTCCTCTATAGATGTTTCGTTCACAATACGGCACGGGCTACAGACTCCGCCGCAATCTGCTTCCAATTCGTCCTGGTTTTTTATTCCGTCATTGCAGGTTTCACTAATTTTTATTTTTACTTCGCATCTTTGGGCCGTTGAAGGGATGTCGTTCTCGCTTTGGCATTCTTCCGATTGAGAGTGCTGCGCAACTTTTACAAAGCTGCACTCGCGAGTCTGCCATCCTGCGCTGCATCCCGACCATTCGGTGCAATGCCATTCCCGACTGCAAACAGAAAATGCCCCTCCTCCGCCACCTCCGCCTGAGCCGCCGGAGCCTCCGCCACCCGAAGGGCTTGGTGTTGAGCAGTCGGTTGTCTTGGAAGAATCGCTGTCGCTGCAGTCAGCCCCTAAACTGCACCCTGCCCCATATCCATCTCCGTCAGCATCACGGCACTGCTCCTTTACGGCAGAGTGGTTCAATCCGGAAACCATGTATTTTATTCCTGTATCAAAGCACGAATACTGCCCGGATGTTGAATTTGCACAGCTGACCAAAACCTCGTTTGAGCCATCGCACCCTGAAGAAATCGAATCCAATCCAACGTCCATGTCCTTTACGCAGACCGATTTTGCCGTCGAGTTTAATTTGTCAATAAAAACGACTTTTGTGTAATCAAACAAATTCAGGCTGCCCCTCACGGCAACAGCTCCGCTTCCGTTGGTTATTCTGTCAATGGTTAAATTTCCAAGGTCAAGATTATTCGTCTGGTTGAAAGTGAAATTGAAAAGAACAACCACGTCGCTCCCGTTTGTTATGTTTACTTCAAATGTTCCGTTGAATGATCTCGAAAGATTGCCAGTTCCATTTATTGTAAGGTTAATTGAAAAAGTTGAATTGACTGAAGATAGATTCCCTATAAGAAAATCATCCACATCAAAAATTTCGTCATTGTCGTCGTCAGTGTCGTTAAAGTCAGGATTACCGTCATTATCTAGGTCCCTTGCGTCAGCAATTGTTAAATTCACAATAATAGAATCTGTTAAAGTGCCGTCATTGACAGTAATATTTAGCGTGTAATCCCCGCTTGTTGTTGTATTTGTAAACCACAAAAACGAACTTGCCCTTGAAATGAAATCAGTCCTATTGACTGTAAATGCCATTGGCTCCAAATCCTTGTCCGAAGC
>CAZGTJ010000181.1:0-2846 GCA_964528545.1 uncultured Methanosarcinales archaeon | reverse complement strand
AAAGGATGGGATTTTCAATGCTATGGATGTGGTGGAAATCCGCAGGACAAGCTATCTACAAAATTCAAAAGGCCGACAAATAGCGAATGCAGAGATAGCGCCTGCGTATGTGTATGCACCAAAGGTCTTCCGAAAATAACAGGTGGTCAGACGACATTGGAAGTAGAATGTCAAAATCCCGTTTGTGCAAAACTCAATTCCGACATTGTCACAAAGGTTGAACTTGGAGAATTAATCAAGAAAAAATACAGTTCGGCAAACCGGTGGTCTTCTTGGCAAGGGGGTTTTTTATACACAAGGGAAGTTGGAGAGACAGATGCAATGTTGAGTGGTCTCCCAAAGGAATTTAGGAATGAAAATTCCATGAGCCTTGTAATAGAGAAAAGGGCAATTAGCGGTATTACGTTTGTTGGAGTATGCCCGGGTAGCCCTTGCATAAATGAGCAGCTGTTGACAACAACCACCTAAAACTATTTAAAATTCTCCATCAGAATCACTGACTATGGAAAAAAGAGGGCAATTAGTCTACAAAGCATTGATATCAGTCATAGCTTCGGCTATTGTGGTGGCGGCTTTCATTACAGCAGGAAAAAGTTATGGAAACCAAGAAGCTTATTACAAGGCGGCTGTTGCCAGAGATATCGCACTTTTATTAGACACTATAATCTCTTCTTCAGGTGACGTTGAATACACTTATCCCAACGATGTTTCAAAATATTTGATTGAAGTAAAAGACAATGTTGTACGAGTTTATGATTACAATTTCGGAAAAACCGACCCGGTACAAGCATCATTCAGGTTTGCCGGAGGGAAACAAACTATCGACTCGCAAATAAGTGGATTAAACTATATTAACATAAGAAAAATGAGCGGTAAAATAGAAATCACCGGAATAGCAGACTCGGCTATAACATATGAAGGAAAAAATAAGGAAGAAGCTTCTGCAAAATGAAAAATAAGAAGGCGTCAGAATTTTTTGCTCCTGATACATTTGTATTTTGGATCATTTATGGTATCGTGCTTGCCTTGGTGGCAGTTTTTTTTGTTATAAAGGTGAACAAGATTGGGTCAAGCCAGTCACAAATTTATGAGAAAATCGAGACTTACTTCCTAATACAGAGATTTTATAGCTCAAGGGAGTGCTTTATCCAAGACCAAAGCCATAGCCTGATTGACTTGGACAAGTTTACCCAAGACACCTTGCACAATTGTTATAAAGTCTCAGACGGAAGTATGCCTGCATTTAAAATAAGACTGGTTTCGACTGACACTAACTTTGACAAGACAATAAAAACAAGTAATTGGAACATCAATTTTGGTGCAGAAGAAAGAAAGTCTCCAAGAGACAGGCTTGTCACTTCGCAAAATAAGATTTACAACGGGGTTGTAACAATTGAAATTCAAAATGCTCAATAAAAAGGGAATAGGCATAGACGATGCGGTGCCAATGATAATGTTCATAATCGTCGCAGCCTTGGCTATCCTTTTTTTCTCTTTTTACTTTAACGGACAATCAAACCAGATAAACACAAAAATTCAATGGGAAAAAGACCAAATTGGAGGCAATCAACTAATGCTTGCATACCTAAGAATCATTGACGACAAAGGAGTCTCGAAATCAGAATTCATATCAAGAAAGATTGCAGAAAGGGATTACGATTCAATCAAGGTCGATTTAACAAAAAATTTTCAGGACAAATTTTCAAGCTATTTGTTATGGCGCATAAATATAGTTGATGATTCCGGCAGAGACGTGATTAGCCCCGTGGAAGTAAATAATTATGGTATCGGAGACAGCAGCCCAAATGTGCTGCAAGTTTCATCAATTAAAGTGCCTGTTGGAAATAAGAAATATGTAACTATGCTGCTTTATGCGGGAAGGCAAAGATGAAAAAGAAGTCAATGGGACTGGAATGGTACTTTTTGATTATCGCGCCATTAATAGGATTAGTTGTATTTCTTTTGGCTTATATGGGTCAGCACAAAGTTATAGAGAGTTATGTTGGCGAGTATTCATTTTCAATGATAAAATCTGAACAAGAGGCAGAAAAAGCCCTTTTGTACACAGACCAATCTGCAAAACTGTCAAAGGATCAGGCGCTTTATGATTTGGCAAAAAACTTTGGAAGCGTTTCAGAGTTCGACATGGACGAGTCAAGCAGCCAGTTTTTTATTGCAAATGACTGCGGAAAATCAAGTGACTCATTTGTTGCAATAGAAATAACAAAGAAAGATGGCAAGACTGCCAAGAAAGACTGCGTTGATTCGGATGCATTTCAACACAATTTTATCTATTATTTCAACAAGAACCTCAACGCATATCTCCAAAATTATCCCGGACTTTTAATTGACAATTATGATTATGAAATCAAAAATAATGAAATAACAGCGATGGCGTTTTCCCAGATTTATTTTGATATTGTAAAAAAAGAGATTCCAGCAACCGGAGCGACTATGCCGCAAAAGGAGATACAAAAGACACCAGAAGGACTGGTAGATTTTACAGGTGCAGATATTTGCGCAAAAGGAACAAGGTGCCAATTGACAGAGGAGGCGTATAAACTGATCATGGATGCAGAAGAAGCGGCTTCAAAAATCAACAAAAAAATTACTGTAAACTCAGGCTACAGGGACAGCAAAAAACAAAGAGAATTGTGGGAACGGTACATTGCAGTTTACAAAAGCCCCGACATTGCAGGAAAATACGCATGCAATCCTGATTCAAGCAAAGGATGCCCACATTCGACCGGAAATGCAATTGACGTTGTCTTTGAAGGAAAAACAACAAAATCAATGAGCAACAGCGATTGGTTGTCACTTATGAATATTATGAAGGACGCAGGATG
>CAZGTJ010000180.1:0-2879 GCA_964528545.1 uncultured Methanosarcinales archaeon | reverse complement strand
AGGCAGAATTGGGAAGCAATTAAAAGGACCACTCTTGTGCACGATGCGGGCTCCCCAAGAGTCATGACATTAGAAGAAGTCATGGCCTCTGATAACGATAAATTTGCATTTGGGCAAGGCCCAGTATGGAAGCTTTTTGCAACCCCTTATCTCAAGAAAAGCATCAAAGCCTTGCATAGGCCCCATCACATAAATATTCCCAGTTTAACAGCCCTGCTAACAAAAAACTAGCTTTATTTTTTTATCTCTTCCCTTCTCTCGACAACAATTCTTCTTTTAGGGGAAATTGTTTCCCTTGTCGATGTAATAACTCTCTTATCCAAGTTCATCACTTCCTTTTTTGTCGTTCTTGTGCTCGACGGCTTTTTTGATTTTGATTTTTTCACTGCCGTTGCTTTTGTAACGGATTTTATGATCTTCCGCTTCTGCCTTTTTGGCTTTGCCCTTTTTACTTTTTTTGAAGCTGGACTTTTGGCAGGAACTTTCTTTGGCGCAGCTCCTTCAATCTTCCTGTTTAGCTGCACAATTCTTTTTCTCTGGGCATTTAGCCTAAAGTCAATCTCGCCGTCCGCTTTTTTTATCGTTTTCATATTCCGCTTGAGAAGGCTCTTTAGTTTTCTTGCCTCTTCTTTTGAATTTTTCATCTCAAAAACAATCTTTTGCAGCTGGGCTGCCTGTTGCCTTGCTTTCGAGTCTGATTTTTTTGCGGCCGATTTTGCGGCAGAAAGCGATTTTGAAAGGCTTGTATTTCTTAACGACAAACTTTTCACATTCTTATTTAGCAAGCCTATTTTCAAGGACAAATCGCTTAACGACTTGTTTACGCCGCCAAATTTTTTGGAATTGCTGTAATTATTGTCGGCTTGCAAAACCAGGTCGGCTGCCATTTTTTCTGCCTTGGCCTGCGAGACCGCCTGTTCGACTGAAATTTTGTCGATGGAGCTTTTCACCTCGCTCATTGCGGAATCAAGCGATGCCAGCCTTAGCTCGACTGCAGAAAGAGATGCCCTTAGGCTTTCCTGATTATTATTGAGATTAGAAATGTCAATCCTGACAAGCTGGAATGACTCAACTGTCTTTTTCTTGTGAACAACAAAATCGCTTCTCAAACTCATTATAACCACTCTAAAATGGCAAAATAACTGGCTTTTTAAATGTTGCGCTGGGCAAAAACAGCAAAAATTATATGCACCAACGTCAAAGCACATAAAAAATGCTCAAATTCCTAAAGAAAATCTTTCATGAAGACGGGAAGCAGGAAGTCGTAAATGTCATTCAAATAAGCCTTAACGAACTCGAAGCCTGGATTGAGGAAAAATCAAGGCCCTCGATGGAAGACGCCAAAAGAAAAGTGGATGAAATATTCATGAAAATTAGTGAGGAGATCCAGAAAACAAGATTCAACCTCGAAGTTCTTGAAAATGCAAAATTGCAAAATCCCGACATACCTTACAAGGCAAAGCAGTATATGGAAGGAAACCGCAAAGCCTATATCAGGTCAATAAGCATTTTTCTTGGGCGCATGGAAATAAACAACCGCGATTTCTCCTACCTTAAAAATTTCTGCATTGAATTTGACAGGCTTCTTGACACCGTCAACAAATCAACGCTGCGCAGCTATTCTATATTGCAGGAATTTTTTGCAAATGAGGTTGTAAGGATTGCAGGAAACCTGAAAAGCTTCGATTTGGCTTTCAAGGACATGAAAAATGCGCTGAACAATGAAGAAATAAATTCCATGGTGCAGGCAGAGGAAAAGGCAAAAAGCCTGCGGCTTAAAAAGAAGCAAAAAATCAACTTTGATGTAGAGATAAAGGCAAGGGAGGCGGAACTGCAGCTTGCAAACGAGGAAAAAATAAGGCTGATGGAGGAAATTGGCGCCTTCAACAAGAGCGGCCCTCACAATGAGTTTCTAAGGCTTAATGAAGAGAAGAAAAGCAAGTCCAGGCAATTCTACGAGGAGGAAAACAAAATCATGCAGTCGTTCTCCATAATGGAGAGGCCGCTAAGAAAATACTCCCATATTGCATTTGAGCACGAAGAAATAACTCTGGATTACATAAACAATCCGGTAGAAGCGCTTGCAAACGACAAGGAAATGAGAATATTGCAGGTGTTTGAAAACCTTTCGGGAATGATAAGCGAAGGCGCGCTCCGGCTCGATGATAAAAAAATGGAAAAAATGCTTAACGAGATGAAAAGATTCGACAAAAATTTTATTGAGGAATTTTCAAAAAAATACTTTTCATTCAAAAATGAAATCGTTGAAATTGAAAAGAAAATTGATGAATTGGGAGTTGCACAAAAGCTCAGGGATTTCAACAAGCAGCTTGAAGACGTGAACCTAAGAATTGAAAAGACAGGAGAAGAACTCGAGCAGATGAAAAGCGACGCAGTCAAGTTTGGCTCTTCCTTTATCTTATTATCGCAGGAAATAGAAGCTGACGCCAAGAAGATGTTCGGCGAGAATATTAAGATTGCTGTTTGATTATTTATATTTTAGGTAGCTTTCTTCAAGTGCTGCGATTCCCGGTAATTTTTTTCCCTCAAAGAATTCAAGCGAAGCTCCTCCGCCCGTGCTCACATGCGCCAGCTTGCCTGCAAGCCCGAATTTCTCGACTGCAGCAGCCGAATCTCCCCCGCCAATAATTGCCACGGCTTTTATTTTTGTCAAAAACTCCGCGATATCTTTTGTCCCGCCTGCAAATTTCTCAAACTCAAAAACTCCCATTGGGCCGTTCCATACGACCGTTTTTGCGGTTTTTAAAATATCACTGTATATCCTGACTGTTTCAGGCCCTATGTCGAGCCCAATCCACCCTTCCGGAATTTCATTGATTTTGACAATTCTTGAGCTTGCATTCGCATCAAACTTGTCG
>CAZGTJ010000179.1:0-2892 GCA_964528545.1 uncultured Methanosarcinales archaeon | reverse complement strand
GCAGGTAATTTGACAAATCCAGAACTTTGACTCCTTTTAGCAGCATTTTATCAATTAAGGTTTTTTAAATTTTGGATAGTTGCAGTGCTTCCTACCCCCCCAATATTATGAGTCAGCCCATATTTTATCTTTTTGGGCACCTGCCTATCTTCTGCTTTCCCTCTCATTTGCTTGACTATCTCATAAATTTGAGATAATCCAGTTGGACTGATCGGATGCCCCTTTGCCTTAAGGCCTCCGCTTGTATTGACTGGCAGCTTTCCGTCTTTTTTGGTTGTTCCTTCTCTTATTAGCAGAGCACCCTCTCCTCTTTTGCAAAATCCAAGGTCTTCATAGGATATAAGCTCAAGAGGAGTAAATGCATCATGAATTTCAGCAATATCGACGTCATTTGCCGTAATTCCTGCTTCATTGTAGGCTTTGTCAACTGCCATTCTTGTTGATTCCAGTGAAGTCATGTCATCCCTCTCAAATGGGCTTAGGTAATCAGTTTCCTCAGTTGAGCTTGCCACTTCAATATCAGATTTCTCAGTGCTGATTATCACAGCAGCAGCCCCATTGCAGGAAATACTGCAGTCAAACAACCTTAAAGGTGATGCAACTACAGGAGAATTCTTTATCTGCTTTAATGTGACTTCTTTTTTGTAAAAGCGGGCTTTAGGATTTTTGTACGCATTTTCATGATTTTTGAATGCCACCATTGCAAAATCGTCGGTTGTTGCCCCGTATTTCATCATGTACTGCTGGGCAACAAGAGCGTTTTGGGCCGGAAAATTGAGCCCCTCAGTTTGCTCATAGACTCTTTCTCCTCCCATTAGTATTTCATCAACCGTTCTTTTGCTTGTGTTCGCAATCAGCTTGTCAAATCCGATCACAAGAATGTTCCTGTACTTTTCCGTTTTCTCGAATTGGATGGCTGTCCACAAGGCGGTGCCTCCCCCAGCGCATCCTGCAGGAACACTTATAATTGGCATTTTTTTCTGGAATAAACTGCTTAGAATAGAAGCACTGTGCCTTTGCCGCTCTCCATTGCTAAGCACATCCATGTTTGAAAGCACAATTGCATCTACATCATTCATTGACACGCTTGCGTCATTAAGCGCCTCAAGAGCAGCCTCGTAGACAAGCAGGCTTGTTGGAATTTCTTGTATATCAAACTTGGTCATGCCAACTCCTTTTACAAACATTATGACACCACCCTTGAAAGAAGCTTCTTCATTTTTGATCTTACCTTATCAATTGGGGTGATTTGCGGAGTTCCTTTTGTTGTGAGCAGCTTTTTTAGCAAGACAAGCTGCTCAACAGAATCAAGCTTTTCCTGGATTATTGCAGTTGGCTTTAAATTAAGCTCTTGCGCTTTTCTTATCGCACAGTCCCCCAATACAATTACCCTTTCCTTTTCAAAATCTTCCTTGGATAGAGCAGAGCCCATCACAATATGCATCAAATCCCCTCTTAATCCTACGAGTTTTGATGTAAGGTTATTCATCAGATTAAGGCAGGCTGGGCACGCTTTTCCATCAATTACCTTTATGTCAGGATGGGGAGTTTCATCTCTGATTGGAGTTTTTATCGGGTATTTTAACGAATCGATATCATTTCCAACAACTTCCATGCCGATGGATTTTGTCATTTTCGATACGTAATTTGGAATTTCAAGCATTGCTGCCTGGCAGAAGGCAGAGTCAAGCAAAGCAGCATTCCTGCTCGCATAGACCAAATTTAAAAAAGCAGGCTCTCCTGCAAGAAGAGGGCCCTGTCCTTGCATGCCGCTTGTTGCGTCTGCAATATTTATTACATCCTTAAGCACTGCAGCCAATTTTGGCAAAGTTATTTCAATATCATTGTAATACATATCCCTTTGAGTTTTTTCGTCAACAAGCCTTGATAAATTTTCAACAGCCCCGGAAATCCCAATCTGAAAGTTAGTCTTCATAACCGGACAATTTACAATTTTTCTTCCAATCGCTTGCTTAGAGATGTTAAATTTCATTCCGTCTGACTCAATTTCCTCAAACGGGCCTTTTGAAATGTCCATGAACTGGATATTGTGCTTTTTGCAAATCCCCAAAATTCCTGATTTTGCAGTAGCATCCATTGAATCTGTACCAACCAATGCCTGTTCAGCCACAATTACGTTTTCCTTTTTCACTCCCTTTTCCAGCAGGCTTTTAAGAAGCTCGTCTGCAAATTCCGGACTTGTGGCTGCATGCTGGTATGGATACGATGCCACGATAATGCTTGGCTTTACAAGAACCATGTCCTCTGGGCTGAAATTATAATTAAGAAGGTCTAACGACTCATTTATGGCTTCATAAACATCATATTTTACTTTGACAATAGAAACCGCATCATTTGTTTTTGCTTTTTCCTGAACAAAAATATCTCCAATCTTATACTCCTTCATTGTTTTTTTTGGTATTCTGTTTCCAAATTCATCCTGCAGAAGAATCACATTGTACGGGATTATGGGATGCATTGGGCTTGGAATAGAAACATTAGTTGCTCCAACCACTTTAATTTTCGTCCCTATTTGTTTTTCAATCTGCCCCTTGCAATAAACACAAATATGCACTGGATAAATCCATTTTTTATTGCAATTCTTGCAAATCCATCTTAGTATTCTCATGCCGCCACCTTCTTAAGTATATGTACTGTAACAGTGCTTCCTGCCCCTCCAATGTTTTGTGCCAATCCATACTTTATGTTTGAAACCTGCCTGTCCTTGGCTTCATTCCTCATCTGCTTTGCCAATTCATAAATCTGCGAAACTCCTGTTGCGCTTATTGGATGCCCCTTTGCCTTAAGGCCTCCGCTGGTATTAATTGGAAGCTTTCCATTAATATCAGTATACCCTCTTCTGATTAATTCCTTGGCTTTTCCTTTCTCGCA
>CAZGTJ010000178.1:0-2923 GCA_964528545.1 uncultured Methanosarcinales archaeon | reverse complement strand
GGCATTTTGAGACTCTAAAAAGGCAGAAATCAATCAAGGACTTTTTGTGGGGAATCGGAAAATTGGCTCCAAGAAAATCGATTTTGAAGGCCTGCTACGAGAACAAAATCCCGGTTTTCTGCCCTGCAATTTCAGATTCTGGAATCGGGCTTATGATGTGGGGGCAGATTGCAAGGGGGAAGGATTCGGAGACAAGGGCTTTTGAGGATTTAAGGGAAATAATGGACATTGCATGGACATCAAAAAAAGCAGGGGTTATTTATTTTGGAGGCGGGGTTCCTAAGAATTATATACAACAGGCTATGCAATTAGCTCCAAAATCAGCTTCTTACGGGGTGCAAATCACAATGGACAGGCCAGAACCGGGAGGAAGCTCGGGTGCAGGGCTAAGGGAAGGAATCTCGTGGGGAAAGATGAATCCAAAAGGAAGATTTGTAGACCTGATTTGCGATGTGACAATTGCAATGCCAATAATTTATGCCTCATTAATTGAAAGAATTAACTTCAAATCCACTTAAAGTCATCAATATATTAATAAATAAGCTTCCTATTATTATTTCATGAAAAAGTTCATTTTATTTGGGATGATTTTGGCATCTTTTCTCATATTTACAAATACTGCAAATGCATGCTCATGTATTATGGCAGAATCGCCATCAAAATCACTAGAAAAGGCAGTCGATGTATTTTCAGGCAGGGTTTTGGACGTAAAGAAGCCAAGACTCGGTGCAAGCAGCATTGACTCTGTAAAGGTAAAATTTAATGTTTTAAGCGTATGGAAAGAGGCTGAATACAAGGAAATGGAAGTTTCAACCGCAATGTCAAGCGCAAGCTGCGGATTTGGATTCGAAAAAGGCAAGGAGTATTTGGTTTACACGTATGACAACAAGGGGGAAACGTCAGTAAGCTTGTGCAGCAGGACAAAACTGTTGTCTGAAGCAGGGGAAGACTTGCAAGAGCTTGGTTCGGGAAAAGCCCCGGCAATTGAAGGCGAACCGAAATCAAGCAGCATAATGATGCTGGCCGGTGCGGTTATCTTGGTTGTCTCAATACTCGCATTTTTTATTTTCAGGAAAAAGTAATCAGTCAATATACTTTAAAACTTCTCTTAAATCTTTCTTATCAATGCAAATCTTTGCAGCTTTTTTTAGTTCTTCATGCTCGCAGTTGAACGCTATTCCAAGGCCAGCTTCCTGCATTATTTTTATGTCATTCAGGTAGTCGCCGACAAAAACACATTCTTTCAAATCCAGTTTTTCTCTTTCCGCAATTTTCCTTAATGCAAGGGCTTTTCCATCCATGTCAAACTCAGTCGCCTCAATGCTGCTTATGCGGCCATCTTTTCCAAAATGGATTTTGCTGATGAAAATGTCGTCAAAAATTCCCCCATAATCCGGAATTACTTTTTCAAGAACAATGTTTAGGGAGCCAGAGATGATTGCAAGCTTCAAGCCTTTTTTCTTCAGCCCCATTAACGTTTCCATGGCGCCTGGCATTAGTTTCACAGGACTGAGCGCCTCGAAGAACTGCTCTTTTCTTGCATTTTTTTCCTTCCACATGTTCATGTCATGCTCTGCCCACTGCTTGTAGGTTATTTTTCCGCTGAAGAAATTTTTCTCTGCGTCTTTTCTCCTGTGCTCGTCTGTCTGGAAATAGTCGTGAAAAATCTGCCAGGAGAATTTTATGTTGTCAACTAAAGTTCCGTCCAAGTCAAAACAAACCAGCCTGTGCCTCATTTTGGGCAAGAATCATTCCTTGTTTTTAAATCTACTTTTTGAGCCGCCTGCAGATTAATGCAAATGCCGCTCCAAAAATAAACCCGCCGATGTGGGCAAAGAATGCTATTCCGCTTTGAGCCCAAAACAATGAGAAAGAGCCGCTTATAAGCTGAAACACAAACCAAATCCCTATCATGAATTTTGCAGAAACCTTTCCAATGTGCCCAAAAGAGCCTGCAACATAAACCCCTGCATTCGGAAAAAACACTATGTAAGCTCCAAGAACCCCGCTTATTGCACCGCTTGCCCCAACAGCAGGAATTTGAGAGCCTATGTTTGTTATGTAATGGGTTATTGTCGCAGCAACTCCTGCCAGCAAATAAAATATTATGTAGGCTAGATGCCCAAGCCTGTCTTCAACATTGTCGCAAAAAATATAAAGAAACCACATGTTCCCGAATATATGCCCAAGGCTGCCGTGCAAAAACATGCTTGTAACTATGGTTAGCAACCCGAATTCCGCTGGCTTAAATCCATATGCATCCGTGAAATATTCGAGCGAAGTTAGTGAAACCGTAAAAACTATAGTATTTGTAAGAATAAAAATCCAGTTTACATATGGAGTTGTGCTTCTTGGATTGTCATCACGGGTTGGAAAAAACTGCGACTTTTTGCCTTTCATCATAACTCATGCAGGACATTCCCCTTCTGTCCAGGAAATGACCTTTTCATCGGCGCATGCAAAGCAGCTGTTGCTAAATGTCTGCGCGCAGGGATATTTTATGCACTGTATTTGCTTTGGGTCAAACCATCCGCAGGCAGGATTGTATACCTGTATGCATACATCTGCCTGCCTTTGCTCCGGAGTGCAGAAGTTTTCTTTTAATCCAGCCTGGCTCTTTGAGACGCACCCGCATCCGCACCTGTCTTCAAAATACTCGCTGTTCTGCCCGCAGGCGAACCTTATTCTTGAGCATTCATCAGGGATTTTGCCAACATATTTCCTGCTTGGGTCTGCGTTATAATCGCATCCAGGAACTTCGCTGCTTTGGTTGTTTGTTTCAGGACATGGAGCAAAATCGCAATTAGGAGGGGACCTTCCAACCGCGGTCCCATCCAGGCATATCTTTGCATCCATAGTGCAGGCTGTATTTTGCCGCGCGCATGAAATGATGAGCACTGCCAACGAAAGTGCAAAGAGCAAT
>CAZGTJ010000177.1:0-2946 GCA_964528545.1 uncultured Methanosarcinales archaeon | reverse complement strand
TGCCTCTTTTTGTATTCTTAACAAAAGATTGTAAATTTTCCTTTCCTCTTTTTTTGGAGACCCTAAATAAATTGTTCTTGTTATATCGGAGCAATATCCATTATACTTAACGCCAAAGTCTATCACACAAAAACCACCCTTTATTTTTACATTTGAAGGCTCGTAATGAGGCATGCTTGCGCTGCTTCCTGAGGCAACAATCGGATTAAATGAAAGCTCCAATCCAAGTTTCTTCGTTTCACAAACAAGAAAAGCAGCGATTTCAGATTCTGTTCTGAAATCCCTGAAGTTATTTATCGCTTTTTGGATTATCTTGTCAGCAAATCCGCATGACTTTTTTAAATATCGGACTTCCTCGTTTGTTTTTACCTCCCTTAGCTTTAGGCATTCTAAAGAAATATCATTAGTTTTTATTCTCCTGAACTGCTTTTTTAGTGACTTGTAAAGGCTTAGAGAGAAATTGATGTCATCTATCGATGTTTTTCTTGATTCTATCTTATTTTTTCTTAAAACAGCACGTATAGATTCAAAAAATCTCTTTTTCTCCATCGAGTAGACTTTTTTTATCATAGAATTTTTTGCTTTTTCAACTTCCATTTTTGGAGCAAGGAGAAAAGGCATGGATTTTTTTGGGACAACAAGCGCTCCAAGCCCGGTGTATTGCGTAAAATATACCATGTTCGGGTTTATTTTTGATGAGTCAAGATTGTAGAACAATGCAAAATCGCTTCCATTTTTTTCTAAAATTAGCCGAAGGTCTTTTATTTTCATATACGCCTTGCATTCAAAAGCCTTATAAATGATATAAATCTTTCTTTTCCATATGAAAAAGTACAAGCTCAAAAATGGAATAACCCTAATTTATGAAAAGAATGATTCAAAGTCTGTTGCAGTCGAAATAATGGTAAAGGCAGGCTCAAATTTTGAGACTAAAAAGCAGGCTGGGCTGGCGCATTTTCTTGAGCATATGCTTTTTGAAGGGACTAAAAAAAGAAAGGACAGCAGGACAATCGCAAACGAGATCGAAAAATACGGCGGGGATTTTAATGCGTATACAACAGGGGAAAGGACGGCATATTTTATTAAAATTATAAACAAAAAAATTGATGTCGCGCTCGATATATTATCCGATATGTTCATCAATCCAATTTTTGATGAAAAAATAATCGAAAAGGAAAAGCAGGTTATCTTAAAGGAGATCAACATGGTGACCGACGATTCCAGATCACATCAATGGATTTTGTTCCAGAAAACCCTGTTTGAGAATCATCCGGCGAAAAACCCAACTTACGGAAAAAGAGAGACTGTAGATGCATTTACAAGGGAAGACTTGCTTGGGTTTTACACAAGATACTATGCACCCAACAATATAATAATTTCGGTTGTTGGAAATGTCCATAATGTAAAGCGGAAAGCTGAGAAATATTTTAATTCGCTTAAACCAAGAAAAATCAGTTCAAGGCCATCTGTTAGGGAGCCACCACAAAAAAGAACCAAAGTTTATGTAGAGAGAAAAAAGACACTGAACTCTTACATGGTTTTGGGTTATAAGACATTCCCAAGAACACACAAGCACAGCTACGTTTTTGACGTCATAACTGGAATTTTAGGCCGAGGGCAGTCAGGATGGATGTTTGACGAAATCAGGAACAAGAGAGGATTGGCGTACCAGGTTGGAGCTAACAATGAAAGTGACACCGACTACGGTATGTTTGCAATCTACGCCGGGCTTGACAAGAAAAACATCAGCAAGGCAAGAAAAATAATTTTGGAGCAGTTCGATAGGCTTGATAAAATTACGAATAAGGAGCTTAATGAAGCGAAGACATATATCGAGGGAAACTTTACAATGGAAATGGAGGATAATTTTCACAAGGCAGATAATCTTGCGGCATGGGAATCATTTAAGGACGCAAAACTATCTGAACGGTATCTGTCCAACATCAGAAAAGTCACTGTAAATGACGTCAGGAAAATTGCAAGAAAGTTCCTGAACAACAAATACACTCTGGTCATAATAGAGCAGACTAAGTAGGAAAAGCTTTTCTTAGCAAGCCTTCTTTTCCATGCATCTTTTTTCTTATCGGCTCAAGAAGATTGTTTACCTCGCTTGAAACAGCGTTTTTCAAGTCCATCGGATGGAGTTTCTTGCTTAAAAAATCTTTTTCCATATCCTCATAATTATCATAAACAAGATTTCCCCCGAATTTTTCTGGCCTCGTAATTGTCAAAGCTTCATTCTTATCTTTCTTATTGACCATAATCACATACTTTATGAATGCAAGAACTCCATTTTCCTCGACTGCAATTGGGCAGTGAGCGCTGTTTATTTTGCTTTTTACAGCTTCTTCCGAATCAAGTAAGTCTATTTTTGATTTTTCTTCTGACGATGACATCTTTTGGCCCTGCAAGCCAGGGAGCATAGGAGTCATTACTTCAACCCTTGCCCTGTATCCCAGCTTTGGAAGGTTTTCTCGTGCAAATGCCAGTATTTTTCTCTGGTCAATTCCTCCGTACTGCAAATCCATGTCCATATACTGCTCATCCAAGGTTTGGAGAATTGGGTAAATAAACCCGCTTAATTTTGGATTTTCTCCAAACCTTACAACCCCTGCAGCAGCCCTTTTTGTCCTGTCAAAAGTGTTTAATGCTGCCAGCCGGTACATATCTAATGTATATTCCCTGCTTAATTCAAAATCACTTCCCCTTTTGAACTCAAGATTGGATGTGTCAATTCCAAGAGAAAGTATCATTGCAGAGATAACTTCCTTGTAGTAGTTTACCCTGTGGTCCAGTAATTCAAACGGGGCTTTTTGGTCATCAAGGTGGGCGTGAATATCTGCAAGCAAGATCGTGAACTTAAATCCTGCCTTTAGAAAATCCCCGACTTTCATCATTGGGATAAAATATCCGATGTGAATCCTTCCGGTTGTTGCAAGCCCAATA
>CAZGTJ010000176.1:2197-2950 GCA_964528545.1 uncultured Methanosarcinales archaeon | reverse complement strand
AAGATTTATTTTGAACCCAAGGTCAAAGTACATCTTTCCTAATTTTTGCTGCTCGATGTCCGCCAATGAAAGCTCGCCTAGAAACAATGTTATGTTTTCCTTCAAGCTTTTCTTTAGCTCTTTTTCAGTCGGCGTCAAGTCATAATTTACAGTTATTAAGGAAGATTTGAATTTTTCCTGTCCTTTCGGGCAGAGCAATGAAGCGGCGCTCTTGCAGGATACATCAAAGCTGTAGATGTCCTGCCCGCTTCCAAACCTTGTTGCGGTGATATTATAATTCCTGAGAAAGGTTTCTTTTCGCTTTAAACTAAACGAGCCCGAATCAATGACTTCTCTTTTGCTTCTGTCCCTGAACGTGTAATTGCATGATGCCCTGCAGTATGACAAGTCATCGATTGCGACTTCGAAGCTTATCGGGTTAGTGTCTCCTCTAAAAGTGCTGAATGATTTTTGCGCAGGCGACAGATAAATGATGAGACCGCTTCCAAGCAGCGACTGCGCCTTTTGGCTTGCAAAAACAAAGCCGAAAACCACAAGAAATGTGATTAGTGGTATTATTACGTACTTGTACCTGTTCCAGAGCATCTTGCGCCTCCCATATCATATATGGTTTGGAAGGACAATAAAAAGTTTTTGAAATGCGGAAGAACAAAATAAGCAAATTCCAAACCAGACAAATTGGTGTCTATCTCCCTGTAGGCCTAACTCCTGAAATAATCTCTTGTGGCGCTTATTTCTTCTGCGGTAAATTGT
>CAZGTJ010000176.1:0-2187 GCA_964528545.1 uncultured Methanosarcinales archaeon | reverse complement strand
ATAAGAAAATAAATCGATTTTATATATGGAAGCGAAAGCTTTATATATTAGTTCTTACATAAAAAAGGCTCCGAATATACAAAAGCGTATACTAATATACTGATAAACGTAAGCGTTGGGGAAAAAGCTATAGATAATGCTGTAACGTAAATGTCAAAATAATATAGGAATAAGGCTCTAATCAAAAAATGGCAACTGAACTAATAAGTTTAGGCGTACTCTTCTTTTGCGCGATAGTGGGCGGAATAATAGCTGCGCGCTTTAGGCAACCGGCAGTTTTTGGGCTGCTATTAGTAGGCGCAATTATAGGGCCTCACTCGCTGAACCTGGTCCAGGACATAGGAATGATTAATGTGATGGCAGAATTTGGCGCCATCCTGATACTTTTCATAATCGGGCTTGAATTTGACATTTCAAAGCTGATAAAATTGGGAGCAAGGTCAATTTTGATTGGGTTTTTGAAATTTGCAATTGTACTATTTTTTGGCTACCAGACAACGCTTTTGCTTGGGTTTAGCACAAAGGTCGCCTTGTTTGTCGGAGTAATTTTGAGCTTTAGCAGCACTGTTGTTGTAATCAAGGTGCTTGAGCAAAAGGAGCTGTTCAGCAGAAAGGAAGTCCCATTGCTCATTGCCATTCTGATAATAGAGGACATACTGGCAGTTTTTACTCTGACATTTTTTTCTGGAGTAAAGGACGCAAGCAGCGGGATACTTCCATTGTTCGAGCACATAATATTTTCGATCGCCATACTTGTTTTTGCATATTATCTGATGATGAAAATCCTGAGAAAAGGCGTCAACTTGATTTTGACAAACAACAGCGACGAGAGCGTATTTGCTTTCCTGTCGCTTGGAATAGGCGCCCTCTTTAGTTATTTCGCTTCCTACCTTGGATTGGCTCCATCAGCCGGAGCGTTCCTGGCAGGAAGCCTGATTGCTTCTCTTCCGAACTCTAAAGAGTACGGGAGGGCAATCCACCCATATTCGTTAATCTTCACTTCAATATTTTTTATATCCATGGGAACGCTTGTCGATTTTAGAGTTATCAGCGATTATATGTTTTTGATAATTGCACTTCTCTTTACAGTATTGGTTTCAAGGTTTATTGCAGTTGGAATCATGACGTACCTGCTTGCAAACTTCAAGGACGAGCAGCCGTTTTTTTCAAGCATTGCAATGATTTCAGTCGGCGAGTTTTCACTGCTGGTTGCAAAAGAGAGCGAGAAATTTAATCTTGGCATAGACCTTGTTACGATTTCAGCAGCGATAATTTTCATAAGTGCAATCATTATGTCGGTTTTGATTAACTATTCAGGAAGCCTGCACACCAAAATAAGCTCCAAGGTTTCAACAGCATCAAAGATTAAAATGGAAAAGATTTCGAATTACATGAGGACATTCTTTGACCAGATGGAGATAGAGAACCATTTCACCAAGAAACTAAGATACGATTCAAAGATAATGTTTTTGCTTGCAATAGCCGCCGTATTCACGTTTTTCATACTAAGAAAGGTCGTGGTGCTGATCCAGCAGAATACACAGGGGATTTATGTTTATGCGTTTTACGGGGCAAGCTCCATGCTCCTGCTTTATGTGCTGGCATTGTTTTACAGGCAGGTTAAGTCAATTCAGAGCACGATGTCCGTGATACTGACCCATGTTGACAGCTCCCAGAACATAAAAAAGTGCGAGAAAATACTCAACAATTTTTCAATCGCACTATTTTTACTTTTTGCAGGGCTGCTTTTTCCGTTTGCAATATTTTTGTTCAACTTAAATGTTTGGACAAACTTAATTCCATTCGCGCTTATCGCAATATCCGGGTACTTCATTAGGGGCTTGGTTGCTCTTATTGACGGGCACTCGAGCAGTGTCACGCACTTTGGCACCAGCGTGGCCATTGCGAAATTGTTTAAATTCTGAGCGGATTTGCAGAATTTGAAACAAACATAAGACATTGAAGGCCTTTTGCGCCTTCAGAAATCACAAAGCACCAAAGATATCGGCCAGGAAACAAGGACCTTGATTTATGCAAGACAATCCTTTTTCTTTGGTCTTTTTGATTATGGGGCGTGATTTCTCAATTCGTAAAATAAACAGCTATGGCAAACTTATACAAATCTTGTTTATACTGTGTTATCCAGAAACTATTTCCCTACGACAAGTTAATTGTAAGTATGAAACT
>CAZGTJ010000175.1:0-2974 GCA_964528545.1 uncultured Methanosarcinales archaeon | reverse complement strand
TTCAGAATCCCTGTCAAGCCCAAGCGTCAGCTGGGTTAAATCATTGCTTCCTATGGAAAATCCGTCAAAAATTTTCGCAAACTCGTCCGCAAGTATGACATTTGAAGGGATTTCGCACATGACATATATTTCAAGGTTGTTTTTGCCCTGCACAAGCCCATATCTTTTCATTTCTGAAACAACGTCTTTTCCTTCCTGAACGGTTCTGCAGAACGGAACCATTAGTTTTATGTTCGTCAGCCCCATCTCATCCCGTGCTTTTTTCATTGCCTTGCATTCAAGCGCGAATGCCTCCCTGTAATTGCCCGCGTAATATCTTGAAGCCCCTCTCCAACCGATCATTGGATTTTCCTCTTTCGGCTCGAAGTCATGGCCCCCAATCAGGTTCGCGTATTCATTTGACTTGAAGTCGGACATCCTGACAATTACATCTTTCGGATAGAAAGCGGCTGCAATCATCGCAACGCCCTGAGCCAGTTTTTCCACAAAAAAATCAGTTCTTGTCCTGTACGCAAAAGCCAGCTCGTCAATTGTTTCCTTTACTTTCCTGTCATTTAGCCTGTCGTAATGAAGCAGCGCGAGCGGATGAACTTTTATGTAAGAGCTTATGATGAATTCCTCTCTTGCAAGCCCAACCCCGTCATTTGGCGTAAAGGAAAACTCAAATGCCTGGTCAGGATTTCCGACATTCATCATAATCCTGGTTTTCGGCCTTTGCAGCTTTTTCAAGTCGGTTTTGTTGATGGAATACTTTAGTTTTCCCTTGTAAACCTTGCCTACTTCCCCTTCAGAGCAGCTGATTGTAATGTCAATTCCGTTTGGAATCACTTCTGTGCCATGCTCAGTTCCAACAATTGCAGGAATCCCAAGCTCTCTCGCAATTATTGCCGCATGGGCGGTTCTTCCGCCTTTGTTTGTTACAATTGCAGACGCCAGTTTCATAATCGGCTCCCAGTCAGGGTCTGTTTTCTCTGTTATGAGAATTTCTCCTGCCTTGAAATTTCCAATGTCCTTTACATTCTTGATGACGTGTGATTTCCCAGACGCTATTTTCATTCCGACGCTAAGTCCGGCAATCAGAACCTGGCTTTTTTCCTTGAGAACATACTCTTCAAGCATATTGACATTTTTCTGGCTCTGAACCGTTTCTGGCCTTGCCTGCACAATAAAAAGCTCTTTTGTGATGCCGTCTTTTGCCCATTCCATATCCATCGGCTTGAAATGGCCTGCTTTTCTTGAATAGTAATCCTCGATAATGCATGCCCAGTCCGCAAGCTTTAGGATTTCGTCGTCGTTCAAAATGAACTTGAACCTGTCTTCGTAAGGGACCCCTACATTTTCTGTTGTGTGCTTCGCCCCGTGCTCGCTGTAAATCATCTTTATCTTCTTGCTCCCGGTCTTTTTGCTTATAATCGGCTTGAAGCCCTGCTTTAATGTCGGCTTGAAGACATAGAACTGGTCTGGATTTACGGCGCCTAATACGATGTTTTCTCCAAGCCCGTACGAGCCTGTTATCAGGACAGCATCCTTGAACCCCGTCTCGGTGTCGATTGAAAACATGACCCCTGAGCAGGCTTTGTCGCTCCTTACCATTTTTTGCACCCCGACAGACAATGCAACCTTGAAATGGCCAAACCCCTTGTCCTCACGATAGGAAATTGCGCGGTTTGTGAACAATGAGGCGATGCATTTTTTAGTTGCGTCCAGCAGTGCGTGCTCTCCCCTTATGTTAAGGTAAGTTTCCTGCTGCCCCGCAAAGCTTGCGTCCGGTAAATCCTCTGCAGTTGCAGAGCTTCTTACCGCAACGTCTGTGTGGACCCCATACTGCTTGCAAAGTTTTTGATACGCCTCTGTAATTTCGTCTCTCAACTCTTTTGGAAACTCTGCCCTAAGAATTGTCTCCCTAACAAGCCTTCCCCTTTCACTAAGATTAGCCATGTTCCTTGTATTCAGCCCTTTGAGAATTCTTCTTATCTCGTCCTTTATTCCTGCCTTTTCAACAAGGTAATTGTAAGCGTAAGCTGTAACCGCAAAGCCGTTTGGAATCCTGACTCCTCTTTGGGTCAAGTTCCGATACATCTCGCCAAGAGAAGCGTTTTTCCCGCCAACCAGTGGAACGTCCTCGATAGAAAGCTCGTCAAACCAAAGAATGAATTTATTTTTCTTATTCACTATCCCACCTCTTTTCAAAATTACAGAAAGATTGCGGATTTTCTTGCTTATAAAGCTTGTGGTTTTTTCTTAAAACAACAAACTATATAAACCAAGGATAAAATAAAAGCATCAAAAAGAGCCAAAATGTATGATGTAATTACAGTCGGAAGCGCAACAGTTGATGTATTTGCAAAGACTAAATTCTCTGAATTAATTAAAATAATTGACCCAAAGGGCGAAACGGACCTGCTTGCTTACCCTTCAGGCTCTAAAATTCTCATTGACGACTTGGATTTTACTTGCGGAGGCGGAGGAACAAACACTGCTGTATCCTTCAAAAAACTGGGACAAAAAGTTGCGTACCTGGGAAAGCTTGGCAACGATACAAACTCCGAGTTCATAAAAAATTGCCTTAAGAAAGAAAAAATCGAGCTTCTTACGGTTCAAGGAAAGGGAAAATCGGGATTTTCCGTTATTCTTGACACTTTGGAGCATGACAGGACAATCTTGACTTATAAAGGGGTGAATGACGAGCTTAAATCAAGTGAAATCAACTACAAGAAGCTGAAGACAAAATGGCTTTACTTTTCTGCAATGATGGAAGAATCATTTCACACTCTTGAAAAAATCTCGGAGTTTGCCCAGCAGCACAAGATAAAGGTTGCATTCAACCCAAGCTCTTACCTGGCAGTCAAGGGAAGCGAATATTTGCACAATATACTAAGAAGAAACGAGCTTCTTGTCCTGAACAAGGAAGAAGCAGAGTTCATTGTCGGAAAAGATCCTGTGGAAGGACTGCTATTCAAATTAAAAGGGCTTG
>CAZGTJ010000174.1:0-2991 GCA_964528545.1 uncultured Methanosarcinales archaeon | reverse complement strand
ACAGCTGCGTTACCTCATGTTGGAGCTGCAGTAGTTGTAGATACGGGTTCGATTGATGGTACAACGGATGTTTTATCCCGTTTACAAGGAGAATATCCTCACCTGAAAGTATTCCATAGGGGATGGGACAATTTCGCACCATCAAGGAATTTCTCTCTTTCTAAGGTTGAAACAAAAAGAGTTTTGGTTTTGGATGCTGATGAACTATTAACCCGTGAGGATTATGGAATTATGGTTGAATTTATGCAAAATCATCCTGTTTGGGGTTATTGGTTTACATTTTTGGAAATCTACCCAACTGGTGCTCAATTAAGAAATAAATTTTATGGAATGAATCCACGTTTATTTGAAGTTAAGGGAGTGCAATACAAAGCAGGTCGTAAAAATGGGAATGGTGAGGACATTCCTTTTGAACATTCGGTAGCAAAAACGCTTAATGCGCCTGTTGAAATAAAACATTTTCTTCCATCACCAGAAGCAAAAGATAGAAAAACCAAAAATTGGTACGGAAATGGTGATTTTTTAACAACTCCCCCGTATGAAGCTGCAAAAAAAGTTGGATGGAAAGAAATGAATGGGGGAAGGAATTCGTTTAGCCCCTAAGTTATATGTTTGCTGAAAGAGCTTAGGTAAAAAATCCGATAAGTATTTAATTAAGATTATTATCATTTGCGTATGGAATTTTCCCAATTTCTTGCTGCGGCCGTGCTGATTTTGATTTTTCTTTGCATTGGCTACGCCATCGGGAAGCGCGCAGCAAAAAATCAGCATGACGATGAAATTCCGGCGATAAGGGACGATGCAATCAAGAAATCGAGGGCAGTCCTCGCAGGGCAATTTTCAGAGCAAATCGCGCCTTACCTTCCAGATTTTCCCTACAAGCCAACTGAAGCAAGGTTCTTGGGAAAGCCGATTGATTTCGTTGTCTTCAAGGGAATGGACGAGAAAAATATTGACGAAGTGGTCTTTGTTGAAGTCAAGTCAGGGAAAAACGAATTAAACGTGAGCCAAAAGAGCTTAAGGCACGCAATCGAAAACAAAAGAATTGCGTGGGCTGAGTACAGAATTCCTGAAGAAGTGACAAGGAGCAAGCAATAATCTGCGCAAAAGATTTCTTTTACGGGCTTTGAACCGGTATTTCAAAACATTTATAAATAGGCTGATTATCCTTAAATTCTTTTTGACGAGGTAAAAAATGATGGAGCAATCAAGGCCTTTGGACGCATTAAACAGGGCAAGAGACAAAAGGGTAATTGTAGAATTAAAGAACAATAAGCAGTTTATTGGAAAGCTGAAATCATTTGACATTCACGTTAACATCGTGCTTGATGATGCTGAAGAGAGAGCAAACGGTGAGATGACAAGAAAGCTAAACACCGTATTCATCCGAGGAGACACAATAACTGTAATTTCGACTGATTAGATTGATTATTTCTAAGTGACCGAACATGGCAAAGGGAACACCCTCAATGGGAAAGAAGTCGGGCAAGAAGAATATGATACATTGCCGGCGCTGCGGAAGCAGGACTTTTAATTTTGGCAAGGGAAAATGCGCTTCTTGCGGATTTGGAAAAAGCGCAAGATTAAGAGGCTACAAATGGAATAAAAAGCTGGGAAAAAAATAAAAATTTAGTAACTATTCTGTATACATTTTAGTCAGTGTTTTTCTCAATGATCCTATATCATGATTGCAAAAGTATTGATTATTGTGAGCAAGTACGCGGTTGACTTTATTAAGCAAGTCTGGTCTGCCTTGTATGTTTACCTGTTCCATTATGCATGACCTTCATTTTGGTTTCACCGTAAACAAAATTTGTTCCAATAGAATACTTTCTTTATAATCTTTTTATCGACTTCAAAGTAGTAAAATATTTAACGTGTATGAATACAAAGTTTGTGACAATTTTTAATAACAATATTTTTAAATTGAGTTCATTCTCATTTAATTATGCGGAGGCAATCTCACTGCCGTTCGTGACCTCCGCTCACTACGTTCGCGGAGGTGCCGGAGCGGCCAAACGGGATAGGCTTAGGCGTTTCATGGTATTTTGAGCAGGAATGCGATGAAATTAGGATACCTATTGGCTTAGTGCCTACGCAGGTTCGAATCCTGTCCTCCGCATTTTTTTTAATTGGTTTTATAAATAAAAACAAAATTCTCGTGTATATGCCAAGTGGAGTTTTAAGAGAACAATTAAGAAAAGATTTATCAGACAAGCTGCAAGAAGTGGAGGCCTCGGCACAAGACAAAGGGGAGTTAACAATTCATTTGAACAGATTTGTCAATGAACTTGTCCCACAGCTAAACAATCAATATCAAAAACTAATGCAATCTTCTGAAATGAAAGGTAAATCGTTTAAGTCAGTCGTTTGGGAAGAGACTCGGACTATTCTTAAAGAATCAGGGTATGGTGAAGGCAAGGTTGGACCAGAATACTTCTATGCAAAAACATTCTAACTAAATAAATACCCCAGTATACTAATTTCTACACGACAAATCAAAAGCTTTTTATATGATATTGACCTATATTTTTCAAGTGGGGGTGGGTATATTGCTGAGTATTTCTGATAATGAGACGGTGGAGTATATCAATATAGACGGCAATATATACACCCACAAACAAATTGAGAACAGGAATGGAATAATCTTCATGAGAATGAAGAAGCGAATTCTAAAGAGATAAAATGAAGGACAAAACAAAAAGAATACTAATTGCTATCCTGATTTTTATTGTTGCGGTCTATTTGCTAAGGCATTTGTGGGATTTGGTTGTCATACTGCTTGCGCTTCTTGTCGCCTACTTTGCCTATGAAAACTGGGATGAAGTAAAAAGGCTGTCCAAAAAAACATTTAAGTAAGATGGGCAGAAGAATTCTGAAATTCTTTGTGATATTCCTTATTGTCCTTTTGGTGGTAAACATAGCGCTGTTATCTGCAAGAAAAATAAGCGAGTACTTGTTCTGGGGAATCATTATTTTTGCGGCAATCTT
>CAZGTJ010000173.1:0-3030 GCA_964528545.1 uncultured Methanosarcinales archaeon | reverse complement strand
GCTTACCGACAAAGTCAATGTCATCATTTGTCAGGAAAAAATTTTCATCGGTTCCCGGAGCTCCCACACTTTTTGCCTGTATGAAAAGCTTGTCTCTGCCAGCCTCATCTGCAAGGGTGTTGACATAATTTTGTATACCAATTCCAAAGCTCAGAAGGGAAAATACCGCAGCTATACCTATCAAAATTGACATTATTGTAAGCACGCTTCTTAATTTCCTTTTTTTGATATGCTCAATTGAGTACCTTACCTCGTCTATCCTCATTTTGCGCTCCTTAACGAATCGACAGGGTTTAACTTTGATGCCTGATAGGCAGGAAGCAGCCCAAACACAGTTCCAAGCACGAACGAAAATAACAAAGAGCCGATGATAAGAATGGATCCTATGCTTGCCTGTATCAAGTCGCTCTGCAAAACTATCCTTCCAAGAGCCGACAAACCATATGCAGCAGACAACCCGAGGCTTACTCCGATTACGCCTCCAACCAACCCAAGAAGGCCTGCCTCAAAAAAGAATATCATAAATATTGCAGAGTTTCTTGCGCCAATTGATTTCATTATCCCTATCTCTTTCGTTCTTTCAACAACCGACGTGTACATCGTGTTCATTATTCCAATGCCGCCAACAGCCAAAGATATGCCGGCTATAATATAGACAAATAACTGCACTGCGAATAAAGTAGAATTTATGGCTTCCAAAGTCTGGGCTGGGCTGTCAACCTGAAAGTTTTCCTCTCCTTTTTTGACATCCCTTTCTTTCCTCATCAGCCTTTCTGTATCCGCTTTAATCTCTCTTATTCTTGACTCATCTTCAACTTTGATTGCTATAACATCCACTTTATTAGTGTCTGTGCCAAGGAGATCTGTCATCGCATTTTCATTCATTAGTATATTATCATCAAAGATGAAGCTGCCTTTCTTCTCAAGAATGCCTGCAACTTCAAATTGGATTCCTTTTATAAGGACTTTGTCCCCTACCCTAACCCCTTTCCCAAAGGCGTCATCTCCCTTATAGTTGTTTCCCAAAACAATTTTCCTGGTGTCACCTTCCTTGAGAAGCCTTCCGTCTTCCGCCCTTAGATTAATCATCATCTCGAGTTTGCTTCTGTCTCCCCCTTCCGGAATTGATGCAACAATGCTGATTCTTTGCCGATCATTGAATTCTATGGCCGCAGACTCCAGATATCTGTTGAATGCTGTCTCGACTCCGCTGATTTTTTTTATCTTGTTAGCAAGCGTATTGTCCAGCGGTTCAATAACTCCTGTTCCGGGAGGCCCGGAATACGTAAGTCCTGATGCCTGGACACTTAAAACATCAGGCCCGAGAAAGCCAAATTGGGACATTATAGCAATTCTTAGCCCTTCCCCCAACCCGATTAATGATACAACAGCAGCTATTCCTATGAATATGCCTATCATGGTGAGCCAAGACCTGATTCCTCTGTTTCTTAGATTTCTAACTGAATAAACAAAATAATCCTTTACCATAGTGAAGAGAAACTATTTCTTTCGCTTCTTCCATGACCTGTATCCAAAGAATCCTGCCACAGCAGCGATTAGAATGATGATTATTATCAGCCCATTGCTGCTCTCGACAAGTCCAAGCCTTTTTGCCTCATAACTTGTGTAAAGAGGCATTTCAAGCGTCACGCTTTTCTTGTAGTTTTGGTTTGTTGCGTCCTTATATTCTATGGTCAATGGAAATGTCACTTTTTCTGCCTTCTTCCTGTCAACTCCTATTTTGTAGTCTACTGTCTCGTAATCGTCAGAATCTATGTTTCCGACATAAACTCCTGCGGGCGACAAAAGCTTATACCCGTCTGCCTTGTCAAGATTTGCATTAAGGAATTTGATGTCATTTAATCCTTTGTTTACAATCTTAACTGTAACCTCGCCAGTATCTCCTGGGGTGTAGACCTTAGTGCTGTCTATGTAAACAGCAATGTCCGGTACGCTGCCCACAACAACAGACACCGAAAGTGTCTTTGAATAATTCTTGTTCAATATATCAGAATACTGGAATTTCACTGGAATTTTGTAGACTTTTGATTGCGCATCCGGGTCAACCAGCAAGCTGAATTCCACCGGTAAATTTCCCCCTGGCTCAAGGAGTGTAAATATCTTCTCGTTTGTCGAGCCAATTGGGGAAAAAGGCATAGCTCCAGATGTTGTACTGTCAAGGTTTAGCGTAACCTTTATGTTTCTTAGCAGCGATGTGGCATAGTTCTTCAAGCCAATGCTTAACTTTGTTTTTTCCCCAGGTGCTGTAATTTCAGGAGTCGTGAAAAATTTCTCGACTGTAAGGGCAGGGTCAGGTATTCTTATGCTTACGCTGAATCCCTCCACTTTAACCCATGATTCAAACCCTTCAGTTTTATATCTCGCCGAAATTTCGTGGCTGCCTTCTGACGCCGCTGAATCCACCCTTAGCTTGTACTTGACTATGACGCTTCTCTCCCCATCCTGCGATGACGCAAGATCCCCCAGATTCCTTTGTGATGTCTCGCCCGGGACCAATGAAAAGGGGTATTCAGGCAAAAATTCGAAGATAACGCCGTTTGCGATTGAACCCTCGTTATCCAGCTTGAATGTTATTTCCATCTGCTGGCCAGGCTCCACCGGATCTGGCTCCTGCTTTGTCAGGCTCACTATGATTTTTGCGTTATTTCCGATTCTTTCTGTATTCACGACAGCGCCTGCCAGGGCTGCAGATAACATGCATACCATAAAAACCATAATTAAAATAGACTTCATTTTTTTCATTTTGTTCACCTGTTGTTTACAGACTTAACTATCTTTCCATCTTTTAAAAATTCTGTCCTTTCAGCAACTTTTGAAAGGTTTTGGTCATGAGTTACCATTATAATAGTTTTTCCTTCCTTTGTGTTGAGCTTTTTGAGAAAATCAAGCACATTAGCTCCTGTCCTGCTGTCGAGGTTTCCGGTCGGCTCATCTGCAAGTATCATCTCAGGGTCATTTGAAAGGGACCTTGCAATTGCCACCCTTTGCTGTTGCCCTCCGCTCAATTCC
>CAZGTJ010000172.1:0-3056 GCA_964528545.1 uncultured Methanosarcinales archaeon | reverse complement strand
TTTTCAAATACCAGATTTTTTCTGCCTTTGGAGGATGGGCTCTTCTTCCGCCAACTGTGCCCGGGGCAAATGCACCAACCCAGTTCATTCTTGTTCCTCTTCTCGAGACGATTTTCCTCGGAACTCTTGAAATTCCAAATCCGTACGAGCCCCTGTAATTATGCCTTCTTCTTGATAGCTTTGCAGACGATCTTTTCCCTGCAAGATCGTTAGCAGCGTAAGGCTGCCTGTTGTGAGACTGGATCGCCAGTACCGCCCTTTTGATTAAGTCAGGCCTTACTTCCTCGCTAAACTGCGATGGCAAGCTCGCCTCGCCAACTTTGTTGTTCAATGCATCGAAAATTGTTAGTTTCATCTTCCCTGCTTTGATTCCAGGCTTACGTATGCAATTTCAGGCTCTTGTGGTCTTGATTTTGGCCTTATTGCTTCTGTTAACCTGATAATTCGTTTTTTTTTTTTTTTTAACGAACCTTTAACGAGAATGTACGAATTTTTGACATTTCCATAATCCAAATAGCCTCCCTTGACATTGATTTCCTCAGGCTTGTTTCCAATCCTAAGAACCAGCTTATTGTATTCTGTCCTTAGATGATATCCCATCTTGCCCGCGTGAGCAACTCTCCACATTATATGCCCTTGAGCCCTCCAAGCCCCCAACGAACCTGGGTTTCTCCTTGACTTCTCTGACTTGTGGTGTCTTAACTGGATGCCAAATCTTCTCATAGGCCCTTGAGTTCCTTTTCCTGTTGTTACAGAGTGAGCGTCAATCAATTGCCCTGGCTTGAAAACCTCGGTAATTGAAATTTCCTTGCCCAGCTTTTCTTTTGCGTACGCCATTTGCTGCTCCTTATTTCCGCCGTCTGCAACTTCAAAAGTTTCCGGCTTTTTTTTTCCTAAATTTGTTAATTTTGGCTGGGTGTAAACAAACAATCTTACGTAATCATAATCCTGTGCTTCCTTGCCCCTGCTTTTTTTTGGCATTACGATTTTTCTGTCCAGTTCCTTGTCAAGAGCATCGGAATATAATTCAGAGGCGAGCTTTGGGCCATTTTGGGAATTTTTGTAGAATTTGATAGAAGCAACCTTGATTGGCGGGCACTCGACAACAGTTACCGGGCAAAAGATTTCCTGATTTTTTGTCATAGAAGTTGGCTTGTTATCAACAATCATGATGTGAGTCATGCCAACTTTGTAGCCAGCAAACCCCAATGGTTTTGCGTCCCTGCTCGCTGGCCAGTTTCTTATTCTTGCATACTCGTCCCTAGACCTAACTCTAGGATGGAACTGCATACTTCCTGCTCTTGGTTTTCTTGTTCTGGGCATTTATATCAAAAATAACAAAGACTACAATGTCTATTGCCGTTTTTTTCAATGAAAAGAGCCTTTTGCTGAAAGCTTTGATAGAATCCAGTCTTGAACTGTACTGAAAAAGCAATCTTTTCAGGCTCGCTTGCATGATGTTTATCTGTTAGTTAAACATCGTGAAAATTATGAATTTTCACTGGGTATTTGAAAACTTTTGGCCCTCAAAAACCATCTTAAAATATAGTCTATGGGATGCAAGGCCTATTTATAAAGGTTTTGGATATTTAAATAGGAATGTTAGAATAATAACAAAAATGGGATAAATGTAAATCTTTTTGCAATAATTTGTTATACCAAAATTTTTATATAAACCATGATAAAATCAAACTTATGCAGATAAAAATCTCGAAAAAGAAGCTGAAAATTTTTGTAGCGATTCTTCTAATTTTTGCCATAACCTACTTTTTTTATCCAAAAGATAAAGAAAATTCTATTACGAGACATACTGATGATTTGAACGCTTACCTTAGGCCGCTGGAGGGCAGCGATAAGGTAACTTTCAAAATAGAGAAAAACGGCAATAATTACAAATCCACAATTACTCTTTACGACAAAAGCTACCAGATGGAAACTCCAAAAGACCAGTTCGATTATGACACCTTAAGATATTTTGTAAGAGAAGCTGCTTTTGCAGCGTGCTTAAAGGAGAAAGACGTTAAGATATTTTTAGGAAGCAACCAAATGTCGCAGCAACAATACGAGCAATTAGGAAAGTTCAATGTTAACGGCAGAAAGATTGTTGCTGATGTTGGCGATATAATTTATAACTGCGGCGCATCAGATAAATTGTGCAGTCAGCTAAAGATAAACGAAACACCTGCGGTCGTCTATAAAGGAATTCTTTATCCTGGAGTCAAAAGCGCAAAATGGTTTCATGGTTTAGCGGGATGCGAAGGCTACTAAATTCTTCTAGGAGCACCAAGAATATAACTCCCATTATCAACAGAGTAAGATAGTATGTAAGAATCGTCTGATTCATTGTTTTTATCTTCGATTAGCAACGTGCCTACTTCCGGCATCCATTCATTGTAAATAAAAAACAAATTTTTTGAATCGGAAGGGATGATATTTTTTTCTTGAAGAAGCCCCTTGAATCCGTCAGCAACAATTCCGGCCCCTATAGGACTCAAATGACCGCTTACCGCAATAGACTGGCCTTTGTAATTTTCTCTTAGATGGTTTTTGAGAAGCATATCCATGTCTATATAATCGATGCTTTTTTTTGTTAGAAGATTTTCAATTTTGTCTTTGTATACATCATCATATCCCCTCTTTGGGTTTTTGGCGACTATTTTATCAGCATCTGTTATAAGCCCGATAACAAGATAAATATTCCTTTTTTCACTTTCTTTTTTCATGTCATCAAGGGCCTTGTCAAGGATTTCGAGTCCGTATTCATACTGGTTCTCCTCGTAATTAAGAGGGTTTTTCTTAAACTTTACAATTTTTACAATGTAGCTCTCAAAAAAATTATCGCCCTTTTTCTTAAAATTTTCCGGAGAAATGACATGGGAGTTTATAACTTTTAGTTCGTCATTCTCGATAGCAAGCATCGGCTTTAATCTTTCCCTGCATTTTCTTGAAGCATATGCCACATCTCTGATCACAATTCCAAAAAAGACAACATCAGGATTATAATTGACAACATCGTTCTTGAATCGCATGTACTGCTGGTCAATTCCATAAGCAGG
>CAZGTJ010000171.1:0-3071 GCA_964528545.1 uncultured Methanosarcinales archaeon | reverse complement strand
TAATCATCGGCCCCGACGAGGAAAGCTTCCAGTGGGCAAAGGACATTGCTGACAGGACTGGAGCAGAATCAAGAATTCTAAAAAAGAAAAGATTCTCGCCATTTCACGTTGAGGTAAAATTAAACACGCCAATCGATTTAAGAAAAAGGAGTGCTGTGATTGTGGACGACATTGTAAGCACAGGGCATACGATACTCGAGACTGCGAAAATCCTAAGAAGGATGGGCGCGAAAAAGATATATTGCGTTTGCACCCACGGATTACTTACAAAAAATGCGCTTTCAAAATTAAGAAAATCAGGAATAAAAACTGTTTCCACAAATACAGTGCCAAACGAGGCTTCAAGAATTGACGTGAGCGTATTGATTGCTGATTCAATTAAATAAATCAACATTTCCTTTAGAAAAATCAGTATACCATCTTAGAAACGATGCTCCCAGCAGTTAATCCCGCTATAGTCCCCAAAACATAACCCGGGCTAGTTTTCCTTCCAAAATTTGCCTCTTGTCTATGCGGGTCGATGTGACCTGCTATAATCTCGTCATTGTAAACAATCCACGCCATGCTTTCCAATCCCCCCACTATTGCGCCTTGCTCAGATGTAAGATTGGGAAAAAAGTGTTTTGTAATTGTGCCGACTCCAACTCCTACAGCGAAACTTAAACAATTGTACGCAAGGAATCTTGAGCTTTTAATGGTGTCTGCCAAATTTTGTATTTTTTGATAAGTTTCAGTCATGAATCAAAGAAAGTTTGTTTGGTTTAAAAATGTTGATGAAAATCAGTAATTCTTGGCAAAAAACGCCCAAAACTTTGCTTTCTGGTTGCACTGAACGCAGTTTCCTTCTGCTGGTTTTTGCTCAAAAGGAATGCATCTGCATGTCACCCCTTCTGCTTCTGCTTTTATGGTGTCCTCGCAGCTGGAATTCCCGCAGAACTGTGCCTTTGCCATCTTCTTGTCTCTGACGGCATTCTTTAAATCTTCCATGCCCTTGACTTCAGTGATATTCTGGGCCAAAAATTCCTTGGCCCTTCTAAGCAAATTATCCTGCATGTCGCTTAGAGCCTGCTCAGTTTTCTTTTCCAAATCCTTGAGTTTGACAACTTGCTTATCTCCGTTATCCCTTCTGACAAACCCGACCTGCTCATTTTGCAGGTCCTTCGGGCCGATTTCCATTCTCAAAGGAATGCCCCTCATTTCCCACTCATTGAATTTCCAGCCCGGAGTATAGCCCTCTCTTAAATCAAGCTCGACTGAATAGCGCGCCCTTAATTTCTTTGCAATCTCTTTTGCTTTTTGGATTACAGCTTCCTTTGAGTCCTTAAAAATAATCGGGACAATCACAATTTGGACCGGCGCAATTTTTGGAGGAATCACAATCCCCTTGTCATCCCCATGAACCATTATTACGGCTCCAATCGTTCTTGTTGATAATCCCCATGATGTTTGCCATACAAATTTTTGCTGCTCATCTGTGTCAAGAAACTTGATGTCAAAAACCTTTGAAAAATTCTGGCCAAGCATGTGGCTCGTGCCCATCTGCAATGCCTTGCCATCGGGCATAAAAGCCTCGACAGTTGTGGTGTAATCCGCACCCGCAAATTTTTCCTTGTCCGTTTTTTTTCCTGCAACAACCGGGATAGCCATGGAGTTTTCAATCAAGTCGACATACTCAAACAACTGCCGCATTACTTCCCTTTCAGCATCTTCCCTGGTTGCGTGGGCTGTATGCCCTTCCTGCCACAGGAACTCTCTTGTTCTCAAGAACGGCTTTGCGTGCTTGAATTCCCATCTTACCACGGAGTTCCACTGGTTTAGCAGCAAAGGCAAGTCTCTCCACGACCTAATCCATTTTGAGTAGCTTTCATACATTATTGTCTCTGAAGTCGGCCTTATTGCAAGCTTTTCATTCAGTTCAGTGTTTCCGGCTTTCGTTACCCATGCGACTTCGGGAGAAAAGCCCTCGACATGCTGAGATTCCTTCTTGAGAAGGCTTTCCGGAATAAACATTGGAAAGTAGCAGTTCCTATGGCCGCTGCTCTTTATCTTGTCATCAAAAATTCTTTGTATCCTTTCCCAGATTGCATAAGAATTTGGCTTGAATATGATGCATCCTGAGACAGAGCTGTAGTCTATCAAATCAGCCCTGAGCACAACTTGATTGTACCACTCATTGAAATCCTCAGATTTTTTAGTCGCTATGCCGAGATATTCCTCTTGCCCCTTCATATTATATTTCCAAAGCATTTTATTTATAAATATTATGTTATGGTCAGACAAATGCGGGATTTTTGAGGGAAAATTTACTTCAAAATGCTCTAAATTTTGGCATATTTTTAATTCGAATGGGGCTGCGGAGATTCGAACTCCGGCCACGAGGCGTTTCACCAACCTTTTCAATGTTAAAAGTTTCCATCGAGGGGTTTTCACAAAAATCCCTCTTCCGTTTTCTTTTGGTCAAGCTTTTCTTTGCGAAGTTTGAGAGCAAAGAAAAGGTTGGACCCGAACCCCGGATACTGCCAAGCTATACTACAGCCCCTTTATTTATAAAGAAATTTAAGCCTTTTAAAAATATTATTAAAGCGCTTTTGAATCCTTTATGGATATGGCAGAACCAAAATGCAGGTACTTTGGAAAATGCGGAGGATGCGACACGCAGCATTTAAGCCATGAAATGCAGCTGAATAATAAGATTATGACAGTTTCAACTTTGCTGAAAATTCCAGCGGAATTAATAAAAATGTTTCATGGCAGGGAATACGATTACCGAAACAGGATGGATTTTGTCGTTAAAAAAGAAAAATTTGGTTTGAGGGTAAAAAGGCAGTACGGAACAATTATAGACATAGAAAATTGCGCAATTTCAAATGATAAATTAAACCGGCTTTTGGCAGAAGTAAGGGGGTTTTTTAGATTTGAGCTGAGCCCAGTTAATGATGTAAGGTATGTTGTAATAAGGGCGCCTTCAATTGACTCAGGCATCACTTTTATCATAAGCTCAAATTCGTCAAAAAAGGAAGAAATAATAGGAAGATTAAATGAATTTGCAAGAATAACCTCGGCAAACAGCA
>CAZGTJ010000170.1:0-3199 GCA_964528545.1 uncultured Methanosarcinales archaeon | reverse complement strand
GTTTCATACTTACAATTAACTTGTCGTAGGGAAATAGTTTCTGGATAACACACATGTAACGACAAAGTCAAGTTATGTGTGTTTTTATTGTTATTGCTCAAAAGCCAACAATAATGGTGGCTGTCGTTGCTTTGCTCCTCGTCAGACACCCCGTAAGGGACATCCCCCGTCCGACCAGCGCCATTGTTGGCTTGTGATTTTTCCCACTTAACTTGGAATTACAGCATGTAACGCGGCCAAGGCTGTCATGAACCAGGCCAAGTAATTTGCACACTCCGGGCCCGAGTAATTACGAAATTTTCAACAGAACTTTAGTACCCTGAAAACTGCTCCACCCTTAGGCTTTGGTCCGGGACCTGCATCGATTTTAGCAGCTGGGTCAATCCATTAACCATTCCGGGAGGCCCGCAGATGTAGAATATCGTATTTTTGAAGTCACTGGAAAATTCCCTGACCATTTTTTCATCGATTCTTCCGGTTCTTCCATTCCATCCGCTCGAGTCGTCAGAAACAGTATTAACAATCCTGAGGTTAGGGTTTTGGTTTTCCATCCCGCTGAGCTCGTCAAGATAAGCAATGTCATTTTTGGACCGATTTGAGTACAGCAAAGTTATTTTTGCAGGGAGTTTTTTGTCAGTCGCATATTTTGCGATGCTTCTGAACGGGGTTATGCCAATTCCCCCGGAGAGCATGACGTGGCTTCGTGCGCCTTCCTGCAGAACAAATTTTCCCATCGGGCCGTTAACTTTCAGAGTTTCTCCGGCACTTAAGGCATTGAATTTTTGCTTGAACAATGAATCGGAATTTTTTGTTGAAAACAAAAGGAAATTTTCCGTTGGCGATGAAGCAAGCGAGAGCGGCCTTACATCCCCGTTTTCAGGGTCATCAACATCCAATTCCACCATCATGTACTGGCCTGGCTTGTAGTCAATGCCCGGCTTTTCAAGAAATATGCTCTTTACATCGTGAGTTTCCTGCCTTACCCTTGTGACTTTTAGGCTGAATTTTGGCATTTTTTGCGATACTTCTTCAACTTCTTTGAGAACTTCATTGCATTGTACGTGTTTTCCATCAGGCACGCAATGGTCATCGGACCAACGCCCCCGGGCACAGGAGTGATAAATCCTGCAACTTCCTTTACGCCCTCAAAATCAACATCCCCTACAATTTTTTTTTTTATTTTATTTATGCCGACGTCAATTACGACAGCGCCTTTCTTGACCATGCTTTTTGTAATAATTTTCGGCTTTCCGACAGCAACAACCAAAATGTCCGCATTTTTTGTGTGCTCTTCCAGATTCCCTGTTCTTGAATGGCAAACTGTCACGGTAGCATTTTTCTCGAGAAGCATTAATGCAACCGGCTTTCCGACAATGTTGCTCCTTCCTACTACAACCGCATTTTTTCCTTCCAGCCTGGCTTTGGTTGACTCTATCAGTTTCATGCAGGCCCTTGCAGTGGCAGGAGCGTGGACAACATTTCCAGACGCCAAGTTTCCAAGATTGACTGCCGTAAACCCGTCAACATCCTTGTGGGGCAGAATCGAGTTTGTAACGAGGCTTTCATCAATGTGCCTTGGCAGCGGCAGCTGGACAAGTATCCCGTGTATTTTTGGATTATTGTTCAGCTCGCTAATCAATTTCAGCAAATCATCCTGCTTGGAGCTTTCGTCAAGGTTGTATCTTTCAACATGAAGGCCGGCTTCAAGCCCCTTTTTTTCCTTTGAATTTACGTAAATTTCAGAAGCCGCGCTGCTCCCGACAAGGACAAGGGCGATTCCCGGCTTTTGCCCTGATTCTGACAGCCTTTCCTTTATGCCATTGACGATATTTTCCGCGATTTTCCTTCCGTCAATTATTTTTGCCGCCATTTTCATCTGCATTAACTCTTGTTGCAATTTCACCAACATCACGAAAAATACCCGACATGCATTGTTTCGGGCCAACAGCTCTGGTAAATTTTTGTATGAGTATCAATTGAACCAGAAGCAGGATAAACCGAAAGCGCCATTACATCATCTTTATAGGGCCATTCATTTTTAGAAGCTACTCGCTTAAGCGCTTCAATAATCTCATCTCCCTTAACTTCTCTTGGAAGAGTGACATCATATTGCATAAATAGAGTAAATGATGTCAGCATTTAAATTTATTGTCCAAACCAAAATATAGCGAGCCAGCCACCTAATAATATTTCTGCCGACAATTGAATATAACTTTGAACGCCTTAAAAAATAAAGCTTTTTGGGAACATAGGAAAAATAGTGAACTATCCTAAGTTCTCTACAATAAGTCTGCAAGCCTCTTTATGTCCCTGTTTGCAACATGCGTGTAAATCTGCGTTGTCTGCAGGCTTGAATGCCCCAACAGTTTTTGTATATGCCTGATGTCAGCCCCTGCCTCCAATAGATGAGTTGCAAAGCTGTGCCTCAGGGTGTGGGGAGTGACTTTTTTCGGTATTCCTGCTTTTCGCGCCGCAATCTTTGCTATTTCCTGTATTGCCCTCTCGCTGTAGAGTGAGCCTCTTTCGGACATCAAGACAAGCCCCTCTTTTTTAATTCCGTTTTCCTCGATAATCCTCCTTAACAAGTCATGTAAAAACACAATCCTGTCCTTGTCGCCCTTGGCTTTTTTTACATGGATAACCTTTCTTGAAAAATCAATGTCAGGCCATCTAAGCTTTCTTACCTCGCTTAATCTCATGCCGGCATAATAAAGAAACCCTATCACAAGCTTGTGCTTGAAGTTTGACAGCGAATTGAGCATATTATTCACTTCTTCCTTGCTTAAGACTGAGGGCAGCATAGCGCTCTTCCTTGCCAAAGGCAGCTTTTCGTCAAATTTCTGGCTTAAGGCATTTTCATGAAGAAACTTCAAGGCAAAGTAAATGCCTCGCATCATGGACCTGCTTTTTTCAGTATAAGCCAGCAGGAATTCCCTTGGGGTATTTCCTGATTCAAGAAATCTTTTGGCATCATTAATGTACTTCTTTATTGTTTTATTTGAATATCGTCTAAGTTTAAGCTCTTCCTCAAGCCTTTTAAGCACATCCTCATTTGCCATGCCGCCAGAAAAACTGAATTAATATATAAATTATTCGTTTAACACAGCACATTTACTATTTCCCGCATAAACTGCGTGAAATAGTTGTTATATTCAATTTCAAATTTTCTTTAATGTCCATCAAATCCACTTCATTGCAA
>CAZGTJ010000169.1:0-3229 GCA_964528545.1 uncultured Methanosarcinales archaeon | reverse complement strand
GCTTGTAAGATCCGTTCCTGCTGATGCGCCGTATGATTACGTTGCATTAAGAGATATCCAAAACAATGAGTCCGAGATGAAAGAGTATAATTTAAACATCGAAGAAGTCAAAAAAATTATGCCTGTTCCGATAATCAACACAAAAGAGCTTGGAAACTTGTCTGCCGTAAAAGTGGTAGAGGACATGAAGATTAAAAACCAGAGTGACCCAAAACTGGAGGAGGCAACAAACATAGTCTACAAGGCAGGGTTCTACGCAGGCGTAATGAATGAGAACTGCAAAAAATACAGCGGAATGAATGTCGAGAAGGCAAAAGAAGAAGTGAAAAAAGACCTCTTAAAATCGGGCGAGCTTGAAATCTTTTATGAACTCACTGGAAAAGCAGTATGCAGGTGCCTGACAGCCTGCATTGCAAAAATAGTATCGGATCAATGGTTTCTCAAGTATGGAAATGAAAGCTGGAAAGAAGAAACAAGGAAATGCCTTTCAAAAATGGACCTTTATCCGGATTTGGCAAGAGCCCAGTTCAACTATGTGGTAGGCTGGCTTAACGACTGGGCCTGCACGCACCACCATGGCACGGGGACAAGGCTTCCTTGGGATGAGCACTGGGTTATCGAGTCGCTTTCGGACTCGACAATTTACATGGCATACTATACGATTTCGCATTTGCTAAAGGATATTCCTGAAGAAAAAATCAACGACGAATTATTTGATTTTGTATTTTTTGGAAAAGGAAAGGGAAGCAAGGAGCTTGAAAAATTAAGAAAGGAATTTGAGTATTGGTATCCTTTTGATATGAGAAGCTCGGGCAAGGATTTGATACAAAATCATCTGACCTTTTGCCTGTTTAATCACACTGCAATCTTCCCGGAAAAATACTGGCCAAAGGCAATGAGCGTCAATGGATGGCTTCTTGTTGAAGGGGAAAAAATGTCAAAAAGCAGAGGGAATTTCTTTACGATAAGGGAGATTCTCGACAGGTATCCTGCAGATGCAACAAGAGCAGGGCTAATGCTTGGGGGGGAAGGCCTCAACGACCCAAATTTTGACATGACAACCACGAAAGCAATTTACGAGAAGCTTGAGCAATGGCATACATTTGCCAAGGACAACTACAAGAATGCAAAAAGCACAAACAAAAGCATACATGATAAAATCCTGATTTCAGGAGTGCACCGCTCGCTTAAGGAAGGGACTGATGCTATGGAGAGCATGCTATTTAGAACAGCACTCGAAAAACTGTTTTTCCAGACGCAAAGAATTCTTAAGGAGTATATGAGAAAAAATGAGATAAACCAGGCTGTCCTTAACGAATTTATAGAAGTGCAAACAAAGGTGATTGCGCCTTTTTGCCCTTTTATTGCAGAAGAAGCCTGGCACATGATTGGAAAAAAAGAGTTCATTTCAGTTTCAGAATGGCCAAAATATGATGAAAAGAAAATTGACAGAAATGCTGAAGCTGTTTCAGAATTTGTAGAAGGCACAAGAAAAGACATATTGGAAGTTTTAAGGCTTGCAAAAATAGAAAAGCCCAGAAAAATAAGGTTATTTGTTGCCGAAAGCTGGAAATATGAATTCGTTGAAAAGCTCAAGGAGCAAATGCGAATAACAAGAAATGCAGGAGATATAATAAAATCCATGATGTCAACCGGATTAAGAAAGCACGGAGAGGAGATAACAAAGATGGTTCCAAGGCTTGTTGCTGATGAAACAAAAATTCCGAATTTTTTGCTTGACCGCGATACCGAATTCAAATCGCTGTCTGGCGCGGCAAAGGAGTATGAAGCAGAATTCAGGGCGGAAATTGAGATTGTACTTGCAGACAAGTCGAAAGAGCCAAAGGCAAAGCAGGCGCTTCCATTCAAGACAGCAATAATTATAGAATGATTACTTCATCTTTTTGTAGCTCTCTGCCAGCTTTCGGCTGTCATACATGAAAACAGACTTCACTTTCGACAATAAATCGGTAGTTTTGCGGTTAATGCGTATTTTCGCAATTCTTTCAAGCCAGAATTCTTCCCTCACTTCGACGAAATGCGTTGCCAGCGTAGACAGGCCATAGAGTGCAATTGCCACGCCTGTAAATGCAAAAAAGATGGTAAAAATTTTTCCGGTGTCCGTCTTTGGAGTAATGTCCCCATAACCGACTGTAGTCATTGTTGCAGTGGAAAAGTAAAGGGCATCAATATACCTCCATCCCTCGACTTTGTGGTAGAACGTTGCTCCGCCAAACAGAAGGGCCGTTAGGAGAATTAAAATGTAGACTATCCTCCTATGGTACCTTTTATGCTCCTCCTCTTCCAGCCTGTTAAGATCGCTCTTATCGACCAGCTTGCTTGGATTCTTCATTTGATTTTTGCCTTTTTGCCCTAAATTTGACTAAGGATATATATTTTTTGCTTGTTGAACTTTACGATTAGACTTTCCTGGTTATCTCCCTGATTGTCCTCTTGTCCCACCCTGCATTAATTAAGTCATGGCTTATTTCATCAATGTCTCTTCCTGATTTTCGCATTGTCCTGATATAAGAAATGATGGAGTCCAATGACTTTTTGTCAATTTTTACCCCCTCTGCGTGCAGATCCGACAAGATATTTTCCCTATGCAGCTTTATAACGTGAATTATAAAAAGGCCAATAAAAATTATAACCGCAATTCCGATTCCTTCCCAGAATTCTTTGGTTAGGTTTCTTTCCTTGGAAAAATCGTCAATTTTGAACCTGAAGTTCTCTAAAACTCCGAGCAAGTACCCAAAGTTACCTGCCCGGATATTGCCTTGCGGATTTGATTGACCGATACTGCAGTTTTTGCATATTTCCTTAGCTCCGTCAATGTCCGATTGCGGACTTAATGCAGGTGTTTGGGCGTATGAATTATAATCGAACAAAAGAAAAGCAATTAAAATTAAGGATATTTTCAATTGCAGGCAGCGCCTAACTTTTTGGCCAATAAGGTTTTTATTGTATCCTGATATCGATGCCATACGCCCCCTCTAAACTGCGGCCTTTAAGGTGGTCTAGATTAAAACCGGCTTGAGAACTCTTGCCTATGGTAGATTCAATTCTGGTTTCTCCCTTTTTTTTTGCCTTAAATGTAAATGTGGCAATTTTTGCTTTTCCCTGCATCTCTTCTAATGGCTTTGCCATTGCGGATGCCTCAAGGGCAGCATTGCCCGTTATACCAAAAACCTGCGGCTTTTCAATCCTTTCTATAGATAAATATGCA
>CAZGTJ010000168.1:0-3273 GCA_964528545.1 uncultured Methanosarcinales archaeon | reverse complement strand
GGGAGAAATATTCAAGCGAAAAATGAATGTTTTCAGTCAAAGAATCGGTTGTCAAGACCATATAATTTTTTTTGTCGTAGGCAATAACGGCAGCATCGTCCCCAATCCCCAAGACAACTTCTTTGGAAAATATTTTTGCCTTTCTCCTTATATTTTCTATGAGCCTTAACTCCCCTAATTCTTTTATTTTCATGGTTAGGCGTAAGTAATCCAGCCTTTATATTTGTTGTCTTTGCCCCTGACAACATCATGGAACTTTTTTTTAATTCTGCCTGTAATCTTCCCCGGACTTCCGTATCCGATTTTTTTGTTGTCAACCTCAATAATTGGCGCAACTTCTGTTGCGGTACCGCAAAAGAAAAGCTCATCTGCATTCTTCAGCTCGTTCAGCCTTATTCTTTTCTCGACAACATTTATTCCCAAATCCCGCGCAATCTTAATGATGGACTCTCTTGTTATCCCGTGAAGCGCGCTTTTGCTGTCGGGAGTTAGCAGGATGTTGTTTTTTGCCATGAAAATATTTTCAGCAGGGCCTTCTGATACAAACCCATGCTCATCAAGCATTAGAGCTTCATCATAGCCTTGCTGCCGTGCTTCCCGCATCGCAAGAATCGAGTTTGCATAATTTCCGCCAATTTTTGCTCCAAAAATCGAGGATTTTTCGCTATGCCTCAGGAACTTTGATGTTTTTATCCTCAAATCCTTTGAGAAGTAATTTCCCCACGGAACTGTTATGATTGAAACATTCGTTGGCACATCTTTTGGAAACACCCCTATTTTCCCGTAGCCATAATATCCAAGCGGCCTTATGTACGCGCCGCTTAATTTGTTTTTTCTTAACAATCCAATTATCGCACCCGTCAATTCTTCCGTAGAAAAATTTATTTTCAGGCCAATTGCACTTGCTGAAAATAAAAACCTGCCGATATGCTCCCTGAGCCTGAAAATTGCAGTTCCTTTGTTGCTTTTATACGAGTGGACGCCTTCAAAAACAGAGCTTCCGTAGTGCAGTGCATGCGTCAGGACATGGACATTTGCATCCTCCCATTTTACGAACCTGCCATCCATCCATATAAATTTTGTCCCGCTCATTTGCACCAGACTGCACTGAGAAAATTTTTTGACAGTTTTATTTTTGCTGTATCCCCATTGCGGAATTTAAACTCCTTCCCAACAGAATCCGCGATAATAATCCCGTCAAGCATTTCTGATTCAATTTCTATCTCCTCGTTAGGCTTGAGAAGGCCGTAAGTTAACTTATAGTCCCTGAAAATATTGCCCGTGTACGGCTCTCGCACGACAAACTGGAAATTGCTTGAATCAAGAGGCAAAGTTTTATTGTGGCACGCCTTTGCCCACGCATAGCTTCCCGTAGCCGTTGCCACAAGAATCCCGCTGCTTTTGTGCCTCTCTTTTTTTCCGTTGAATTTTAATGTGTATTTTGCCGACTGGTACGATTTTTTTTGGCCTATGAAAAATTCGTTAAGCGCATTGCACTCAATTTTTTTGTTGTTGATGTAAGCTTCCAGCCTTGGAAGCTTTTTTATCTGTATTTTATTTCGCATCAGCTTTCTTAATTGAGATTCGAAATTATTTTTGTCTGAGCACATGTAAAACCCTTCCTTGTTTTTCACGTCTGCATTTACTCCCATTATCGTCTCATTTTTGACAAAATGCGCAGCCCTAAGAAAAGTCCCGTCCCCTCCAACTGCTATTATCAGGTCTTTGCCTTTTAGCTCGGACTCTTTTAGCCTGTCCCTGTTTGCAAGATTAAATTTTATATCGTGCTTTTTGAGGGAATTTTTCACGGTGCTTAGAGTTGATTTATACTCCTTGGAATTAGGAGGGATGCATACAACAAGAACATTTTTTATTTTCATCAGCCAAATCAAATTAGATTGCTATATAAAATTTGCTAGAATTAACTAGCCCAGCTCCATTCGCCCCTCCTTACATGCTCTATAAGCCCCAAGCTGTTTGGAGATGTCTTTCCAACAACATGCATTGTTTTTCTCATGCTCCTAAGATCTTTGATGTGGGCTTCAAATATTTCTCCATCCACATTCCTTTCATTTGATGGCCGCAGGTCAAACCCACTCACAATACGGTCCGCTAAACTACCATAATTTATGGCGAGCACAGAAGTTTGAGGCATGAAAGCGCCGTTTAAAATTGGCAAAGTAACATCGGGTATTTTTTTCTTTTCAGGATCTATTTGGTGCTCCATTACATGAACATACACTTCATTTCCATTCGCCCTATAGAGCCAAACAGAGCCTATTCTATCTCCTCCACGGGCCACTTTAACGGCCCTTGATTGCGCAATTACGCGCTGCACCAGAACTCTTGGAGAAGACTCGTGTATGTATAGTGCGCCTGTATTCTTGTAAGACATTATGCCTTCAAAAACCGGAGGGATTAAATCGGCAAATAACCCTGTCCCCTTGGCCAGTCCAACCGTTTTGCCTTGCTCCCAGACGCCAAAATTTTCATGACCGCTTCCGCTTCCTCCTCCTATTGTTATGCTTCCGTCAGCGACGTCCACGTTTCGGTTGTCCCTGTCATTAAAGCTAAACCCGTCAAAGTTTTTTATTATCCCTTTGGACATCATTAAGTACCCTAATTTGTTCCTTAACCCACCGGAGTAAAATACCCAATCGTGCAGTTCTACCGGCATCCCTTTTTCCCTGTGTGCCTGTTCACCAGACGCCGGCGATATCCCAATCACAAAAATGTTCGGATCATATTTTTTGGCTGCCTTTAAAACCTCATACGGGAGTCCGCCACATGCCCCCGTAACTATCGGCTGCCCTTGCCTTGCAAGCTCCTTCCCTATCTCACTGGCAGTTTTTATGATATTCTCTTTTGGTTTTTTCTCAACCAGGTTTTCCAGTCTTCTGTCGTCAAGCTCACGTATCTGCTCACTGTCATACGCAGAGCCAAACACTCCAATTCTCACAACAGGAGGCCAATCAGGATTAGGATAAGCCCTGCCGCTATAGCTCACAAATCTTGTGTCTTTGTCAAAATGCATAATGGATTTGCCTATATGATGAACTACTTCTTCCAGAGGCACGATTAGTGGTTCTTTTCTCATTTTCCTGCCTAAGCTTAAGAACTTGGTTTAAAAATCTTTTTATGCAGTTTTCCGAATAATTTAAATATGCAATATTTAAATATATATAAAAGAGACAATGGAAGATAGCAAACCAAAAAAAGAGAAGTTGGGCACAAGCCAAAAAGCAGCAATACTAATTATTTTCCTATCCTTAG
>CAZGTJ010000167.1:0-3290 GCA_964528545.1 uncultured Methanosarcinales archaeon | reverse complement strand
TAATCTGCAATTTCATTGAGAAGTTCAGCAATCTCGTTGTTTTTCATGATGTAAAGCTTTATTTTAGAATATATAAATATTTAGCGATATTATCCATAAAGAAAAACTCCGAATATAATTGCCAGTTGTAATACTATCCACACAATTTCCGTAAAAATAATTGGTTTCTCCTTGTGCATGACACCGTAAAAGAGCCAGATTATTGCCGCTATTAGGTAAGAAGCCCATGAAATTAATGAAACTCCGGAAGCATTCTTTTCGTGCCAGATTTTATACACCTGCGGAATGGTCATGATTGGCCCGGATGCGGCAACAATGTAAATTATTTTGTCAACAAATGCCTTTAAATTGCTTTTTTCTTCTTTTCCAAGAATTTCTTTTTTTCTCTTATGGAAATGATACAGCGCGCTATGATTAGAAACCATTGCCAGGCACTTGATCAAATAATATATAAACCTGTTGAAATTAAGTCTTTTTCAAAAAATCATTTGCTTTTTTCAATAACTCCTTTGCGTTATTGAACGTCACTTTATTTGTTGCGTGCTCGTAATTAAGCCACGCATACCCGATGTGCTCATTTGAAATTGCAACGTGATTTGTGCCGGCTTCTGCCAAAAAGAATACAACTTCCTTGAACATTGTTTCGGAGCTGCTTTTGTAAAAATAATTTACGGCCTCTCTGAATCCGTCAACAAGCTCGGAAACCTCAATCCCAGTTTCTTCTTTTAGCTCCCTTATTGCAGTTTGCTCCTCCTTCTCGCTTTTTTCTACGTGGCCTTTCGGGAAGTCCCAGTGCCCTGTTGCGTAATGCAAAAGAAGGTATTTTATGCCTTCCTTGTGCCTCAGAAAACAGATTGTTCCGCAGCTTTTTTCTTTGCCCATGATTGGAAGGGCGCTTGCCTCATATTTATAGTTAACTTGCCGGTTCATAGGAAAATAAGACAAAGTCAAGTTATGTGTGTTTTTATTGTTATTGCCCAAAAGCCAACAATAATGGCGGCTGTCGTCGCTTCGCTCCTCGTCGGACACCCCGTAAGGGACATCCCCCGTCCGACCAGCGCCATTGTTGGCTTGTGATTTTTTCCACTTAACTTAGAATTACCGGAAAATAAGAACATTTATATAGTAGCCATAGTATATAACATATACTATTTGATATATATACTATATCACAATAATATTTATATATAACAAGTACTCAAACTATATGCAATAAGCGTTCTGATACTTGTTGCTTTATTCAAATTTGATACTCGTATTCATAAAATTGGGGTGGATTGGCCGAAATAGCAGATAAGGGGCATTTATGATTTTAAGTTCATAGGTTGTCCCACCTTTTAAGGAGGGTGTAGGAGTTTTTCTATCACCTCTTTTCTTCTGCGCTTCGCCTTAAAAGAGTGGGATATTTTCATATTAACGAAAGGAAAGCTTGGATTAGGATTTAGGAGTGGTGAGACATGAAACTGACAAACCAGAAAGTAAGCAATACAATCAAGGAAACAATAGGAGAAGATTCATTGGGGATTATCGAATATCTGAAAGATAAGAAAAATGTCTCTGATTTTAAGATAGCTGAAAAGCTTGATCGGGACATACATGAGATAAGGAACATTTTGTACAGACTGTACAACAGCAACCTTGTGACCTACTACAGAAAAAAAGACCGCCAGAAAGGATGGTACATCTCTTACTGGACCTTTAACAAGAAAAGGGTAAAGGATTTAATCGAAAAGACGGCAAAAGAAAAGCTTGCAAGGTACTCTGTAAGGCTGAAGGAAGAGGAGTCGAACGTTGGCAATTTCTATCTGTGCCCAAATGCGTGCGTTAGGGTTGGATTTGAGAAGGCAGTCGACCTCGAATACAGGTGCCCTGAATGCGGAAGCATACTGAACCATCAGGACAATGCCAAGACAATCGATTTTCTGAAAACAAAAATAAAGGAGCTCACAGTTGAAGTTCCAAGAGGCAAGGCTTAAGCTTGCTTTTTTATTTTCTATTTTCTTTTGTTTTCAAGAATTCTGTAAACAAATCAATTTTTTGCTCTTTTTCATGGCAAAAATCGGATAATTTTATTAAGATGCTGCCTAAAATAATTCTATGCTAATTTTTGGACATAGGGGGTCAATGGGCTATCGGCCAGAGAATACCATTTCCTCGTTTGAACTTGCGATAAGTCAAAAAGCCGACGGAATAGAGCTTGATGTTCGGAATGATAAAAACAAAATCCCAGTTGTTTTTCACGACGTGGGATTGGACAGGCTGACAGGGATAAAAGTCAAGGTTCAAGACAAATCTTTCGCGGAATTAAGGAAAATAAAAGTAAGATTCCCAGACGAACAAGAAGGCACTGTTTCCAATTCCACGATTCCAAGTTTGGAGGACGTCTTGAACTTTGTTGACAAGAAAATCATCGTTAATGTCGAGCTAAAAGGGCCAAATACAGCCAAATCAGTCTGTGAAGTTGCCAAAAAATTCATCAAAAAAAGAAAATTAGGATATGCAAACCTCCTAATCTCATCTTTTAATTTTAAAGAACTGGAAAAAATCAAGAAGCTGGATTCGAAATTAAGAACAGGGTTTTTATTTTCAAAATCGCCTGTGAAAAATCTAAAATTAGCAATAGAATCAAATGTATATTCCGCAAATGTCAGGCATACTGTCGCAGATAAAAAGCTGATAAGCAAAGCCCATGAGAATAATTTGAAAGTTTTTGTCTGGACAGTAAATGATCAGAAGCGGGCAAAAAGGTTAAACAGCATGGGAGTTGATGGCATATTCACAAACTATCCTGACAAAATGAGAGAATGGGTCAAATAATATGGATTTTGATTTTATTCTTTTTTAGCCTTCACCACAAAAAAACCGATCTCACTAGCTTTGCCCGCTCGTTAGCTTCTTCGCGCAAATTCATTGCTTTTTTATTTTGGCTACGAAGAAACCTTCTGTATCATTGTCCTGCGGCCAGATTCTTAACGTCTTATCAATTTCATCAGAATATTTTTTATCTTCAAATTCAAGAATTGCATGGCTCTTTTTTAATTTCAAATTTATTTCTTCCAGTTTTGCATTTTGATATTTATTGGTTAAAAAATCAACCACTTCCTCATTTTCTTCTGGCTCAAGAGAGCAGGTTGAATAAACCAAGGTGCCATTCTCTTTTAGTAAATCAAATCCTGTTTCAATCAGCTGCTTTTGTGTTATTGACAAGCGGCGTATCATGTCAGGATTCCAGATGCCGATTGTTTTCAGGCTTTTTCTTATTGTTCCGGTGCCGGAGCAAGGTGCATCAC
>CAZGTJ010000166.1:0-3326 GCA_964528545.1 uncultured Methanosarcinales archaeon | reverse complement strand
TTAGAACCCCTAAAAGAATAAACCCTGCAATCATCGCTTTTCTCATCCTATAATCCCCACTAGATCTCATAAGGCGTATTAAGTACCAATTGATTGCTACATAGCCCAATACTAAAAAGAGATAAATTAAAAGGTATGGAAGATAACCCACTACCATAATAAAAGCAATTGGGAGGATTATACTTAAAATAACCGATATCAATCCTAAAAGTATTGTTAAATTGTTATGCTTTATCTCAAAAACGTATTCGGATTCGTTTCTTATTGAATAACAGTATAATAGCCCTGCGAATGGTCCTAATAAATAAATTAAAACGTACCATAGTATAATTTTAAGATAAACATAATTATTATCAACCAGATTTTTCATATGCTTAAAAATCATCATCAAAAGAGGCAGTAACAAAACAATCATTATATTATCATCGGATAATAGTTCAAAAATAGGATTTGTAGGATCTAGCATTGAAAAATCAAGAATATTGAAAAGCAGGTTAAATATATATAAAATCGTGCCGGCGATGCTATAGGTAATTATTAGCTTCCACAATTTAGAGTTTTTAGCAGGTATTGTTTCTTTCTTAGTTTCCAAAACTGGCTGCTGCGGTTTTCTTTCTAAGTTTCTTACAGTATCCCAGTAATGCAGTCCGCATAAATTCATAGCTGCAAAAAATGTCAATGCTATATGCAAGGGATTTTTATTTAACTTTTTCCTTAAAGGATTATTGTTATCTCTTAGGTCAAAATATATCAAAATAATCTGTGGAACAGTAAAAATTATAGATAATATGAGAAGTGATATGGTTACTAATGTTTCGGCAAGTTGCTTATTATTTAATATATCTTCTGTCCTAATCGGCCCTATAAATAATCCGTATATAATTCCATATATAATAGCTCCTGGAAAAATTAGAATATTGCCTAAGGAAGCAACTATTAAAAGACCAAATAACAGATTAATTAAAATACAACTAATAAGTATAAAAAATCTATATTTACTTCCCATCCACTTAAATTACCTCAGTTTTTGTTATTGTCAAGATTAGTATATTTAATATTACCGATTTTGTCAAGTTGTATTTTTATACATAAAGTATTAATATTGATGATTGTAATTTAATCTATATGGTCTTGGAAAAATCTGTAAATGTAGTTTTAAAGCAGTGCATGGGCTTAAAGGAAAGGGAAAGCTGCCTTATAGTTACTGATAAAGATCTGAAAAATGTTGGGGAAATCTTGTTTAGAAATTCATTAAAGATTTCAAAAAGGGCAAAACTGATGTTCACGCCCATTCCTGACGCCCATGGTGCTGAGCCTCCAAAAGAAATTGCCGATGAAATGAAAAAGTATGATGTTGTTTTGCTTGCCACAACAAAATCATTGACGCATACGAGGGCAAGAAAGAGCGCGAGCAAGAAAGGGGCAAGAATAGCAAGCATGCCCGGTATCGCAGCGGATATGATGGGGAGGGCATTGAATGTTGATTTTCATAAGGTGAGAAAATTAAACAATAAGCTGATTTCAATTTTAAAAAAAAAGACCAAAATAAGAATCACAACGAAAAAAGGCACTGATGTCGAGTTCTATGTTAAAAACAGGAAATGGCTGAGTGATGATGGGAAAAAAAAAAAAAAAGGCAGTGTTGGCAATTTGCCTGCCGGAGAAATCTTCATCGCGCCGCTGGAAAACAGGACAAATGGAAATCTGGTTGTGGACGCCAGCGTTGGAGGCTTGGGCAAAGTTGATAAAGATGTTGCAATTAAAATAAAAGATGGATTTATCCAAAGCGTTGCTGGTGGGAAAATAGCCAGGGAATTTAAAAATATATTAAGAAAAAGATTGTATGGGAATGTTGCAGAGCTTGGCATTGGCACAAATCCAAAGGCAAAGATAACCGGAGAGGTCCTTGAAGATGAGAAAGTCATGGGCACGTGCCATATCGCATTCGGCAATAACAAGCATTTTGGCGGCAAGATCGATGTTCCTTTCCATGTTGATGTTGTTATTAAAAATCCTACAATATATGCTGATAACAAATTAGTAATGAAAGACGGCAGCCTGAAATTTTAGTCAAATCCAAATCTTTATATACCATTCCCTCTTCATTTAAATTATGCCGGCGGAAAAAGCAAAGGACAAAAATAAAAATATCATCGATAGCATAATGTATAGCTACAGCACAACCTCAAACCAATATGAAGAAGAAAACAGAATTCTAAGGGAGACTATAAACAGGCTTAAAGATGAGATCGAAAGATTCAAGGCAAATCCGCTTATGGTTTGCGAGGTTCGGGAGACATTCAATGGAAAAAATGCCATTATAAAAATCCCGAATGGAAACCAGTTTATGGTAAATATTTCAGGCGACTGCGACAAGCTGAATTCGGGGGATTTAATTTTAGTTGAGCAAAAAAACCTAACAGTAATAAAAAAAGTTCCGATAACAAGAAAATTTAACATAGAGAAATTTGTCATTGTAGAAAAACCCAACATAACATGGGAAGAAATTGGAGGACTGGACAGACAGATACAGGAAATAAAAGAAGTCGTCGAACTTCCTCTAAAGAAGCCAGAGCTGTTCAAGAAAGTTGGAATTACGCCTCCAAAGGGAATCCTGCTGCATGGGGAGCCTGGGACTGGAAAGACACTGCTTGCAAAGGCGGTGGCAGCGTCGACAAGCTCGACATTTATTGAAGTTGTTGGATCAGAACTGGTGCAGAAATTTATTGGGGAGGGTGCAAAGCTGGTAAAGGAGATTTTTGAATTTGCAAGAAAAAAAGCACCTTCTGTTGTTTTCATAGACGAAATTGACTCTTTAGCTGCAAAAAGGATTGAAGTGGGCACGTCTGGAGAGAGGGAAGTCAATAGGACATTCATGCAGCTTCTCGCTGAAATTGACGGGTTCAAGCCGTTGGACAATGTAAAGGTTATTGGGGCAACCAACAGGAAAGATATACTCGACCCTGCAATAATAAGGCCGGGAAGATTAGACAGGTTGCTTCATATCCCGATTCCAAACAATGATGCACGGAAAGATATTTTTAAAATCCACATTAAGAATATGAGCCTTGATAAGAATGTAAGCCTTGAAATGATATCTGCAAAAATGGAGGGGTTTTCAGGGGCTGAAATTAGGGCAGTATGCACCGAAGCCGGGTACTTTGCAATTAGGGAAAATAGGACCATTGTTACAAAAGAAGATTTTCTTAAAGCAATTGAAAAAGTGAAGGCTGAGGAAAAGGCAGAAGGAAGGGATTATTTGAGTCAATTTGGATAATTCCTGCATATTTTCCCGGTCAAGTCAAGAATCGTGACTTGACTTAAAT
>CAZGTJ010000165.1:0-3334 GCA_964528545.1 uncultured Methanosarcinales archaeon | reverse complement strand
ACATTCTCCCGATAATCTTCAACTGTTTTAATAGAAGAGAAATTATGCTCTTTTCCAAATACCGTGTCCTTGTTCCTATTAATTATCTTAAGAAGCAGTTTCTCCTGCGCTTTCATTGGATTTTTTGTTGCTGAAATAAAGCTGTTGACGTAGGCAAACCTTCTGTATATGTTGTACAAGCTTGCGGCAAAATTCATGAATAAGCCATTTTTACACAAGTATAAAAACTTAGCGAACTTTATTTGCACGATATGTAATCACTAATAAAAAGTAACAAACAGAAAGATTTAAAAACTAATTTGCAAAATCAAGCAATATGGCGGGGTATAATGTTGTATCCGATCTCGATCTGATGAACGGGGGATCTAAAGTCATATATGACAGCCCTAAAGCAAGAGTTGAGGTCTTAAAAAAAGGAAGCAAACTGCTTGCAAGAAAAACAGTAAAGCAATATTCTGGTCTTGAAATTGCTGCAGAATGGCTGTGCGCAAGGGAGGTCCGCGCACTTGAAAGGCTGAAAGGCACAGAAGGAATCCAGCAAATCGTAGAGCAGGATTCTCCAATATCATTTCTATCGGAATATGTCCAAGGGTATCCTCTAAACAAAGCAGAGCATATACCCGATGATTTTTTTGACAATTTAAGGGAAATTATGATAGCGATGCACTCAGAAGGTGTGGCAGATTTGGAGTTTGCCCACCCTCCTAATGTTATTATAAATACAGTTGGAGATCCCGTAATAATTGATCTTGCCGCTTCTATTATTTATGACCCTTCCAAAGGGCTCATGTCAAGGCTGGTGAAACCTGTTTTTGAATATGTTAAAGGATTAAATCATTTATACTTGATTAAAAGGAAAAATGAATATCGGACTGACTTGATGAATGCTGATGAAATTCAAAAGCTCGAAAGCGCAAAATCATTATTCAAAGGGTTCAAGCATTTCCAAAAAGCAAGCAGATTTGTACGGAGCGAGTTGGCCGGCAAAAGGCGGTCTAAAACTCCTTCAGAAACCTCAAAAGCTCATTAGCTTTCTCGAAGTCCATGAACTCTTTCTTTTTAAGTGAAGGGACGTTTTTTGGCTTTTTCTTCTCGAAAATCACCAAATTTTCCGCGTCAAGAAGCTTTGAGAGCGACTGAAGATGGGGATTTACCTTGTCCCTTACATTTGTCAAAATCAATGACTCGTCCTTTCTTGCAATTATGTCAAAAGGCGTCTTTTTTGTTTCTGTCGCCTTAAACCCGAGCTCAACGTACTTCTGAGAAACTTCCGTCTCAAATCTTGACTGGGGGGATGAATTCTGGCTGAAAATGTCAACTTCATTGAAAATGCAATCCCCAAATATCTCGTAAAGCTTCATGGCCTTGCTTATCGTGATTTCAGAATTCTCATTCTCATACTTGATAATCATTCTCGATGTAACTCCAACTTTTTTTGAAAGCCCGTTCAGGGAATATCCAAGCTCCTCTCTTTTCTCCCTTAATTTTTGCCCGGAAATCGACGCGGTAAGCCCTGCCTTGCTTCTCCTGACAAACGGAAATTTGTTGCTGACACAATTGACAAACGTGTCAAAATTCATTGTATGGACGTCAAACCTGGAATACACAATATTGTCCTCGAGCATTGAACCGGCTTTTTGGGTAATTATCAAAGGGGAGGCGTTTATGTATGCTGCGACATTAAGCATCTCATCAGTGTGCTGCCTGCTTATGGAGTTTGCATCCTCCAACACCTTTATCAGCAGAATCTGCCCCTGCCTTCTTGCCAAAATGTCAAAGCAGTTTCCCGACAGATTCCTGACCGTAAATCCGCTTTTTAGAAGAAAATTGTCCAGCTTGTCAAGCAGTTCCTGTTTCATGATCCTATAAAAAAATAATCATATATAATAGTTTTTCTTTAATTTCAGATTTAAGCATTAAACATTTGTTTTCGGCCGGGTTTTAGCGAATAAAAAAAGAAGATATAAATACTAATTGCCAACTTTGTTTTGCATGCGCATAGCAATTTCGGGCAAGGCAGGCTCCGGCAAATCAACAGTGGCAAAGCTGCTTGCAGAAAAGCTGGGCTTAAAACATTATTCTATAGGGGACTTAATGAGGGCGATGGCTCTTGAGAACGGCATGACCCTCGTTGAGTTAAACGCCAAGGCCGAAAAAGACAAGTCAATTGATTTGGAGCTCGACAACAAATTAAAGGAGCTTGGAAAAAGAGAAAACAATTTTATTGTCGACGGGAGGTTGACCGCCTTTTTTATTCCAAATGCGGACGCAAGAATTTTTCTTGAGGCAGACGACAGCATCAGGGCCGAGAGGGTTTTGAAGGCAGGAAGGCAGAATGAAAAAACAAAGAATCTGCAGGAAACAATCAAGAGCATAGAAAAAAGGGAGGAGAGCGAAAGGAGGCGGTACAGAAAATATTACGATGCCGACTATACCGACAAGAAGCTCTATAACTGCATTATCGACACAACAAAATTGACGCCGCGGGAAGTTGTTGAAAAAATTATAAAGTTTGTTGAGAAAAGGCAATAAAAATCAAAGGAAATCTTTATAAACCAAGTTGGTGTTCTGAAATTTATGGCAGGCATAAAGAAAAATGATTTCGTGGAGCTCGACTATACAGGAAGAATAAAGGAAGGCAACGCAATATTCGACACAACGCTTGAAAAAGTCGCAAAAGAAAATAATCTGCATGAAAGCCATTACCATCCAATCGTGATCTGCATTGGCGAAAATCATCTTCTGAAAAGCCTCGAAGAGCAGTTGATTGGAAAGGAAACAGGAAAAGAGTATGAAATTGAGCTGTCTCCGGAGCAGGCATTTGGAAGAAAAGACGCCAAAATGATTCAGATGATTCCTTTAAGCAAGTTCAAGCAGCAGAAAATCCAGCCTACGCCTGGCTTGCAGCTTAACATCGACGGGATGTTCGGGATTGTAAAGACAGTAAGCGGCGGAAGATGCCTTGTTGATTTCAACCATCCCCTTGCAGGAAAAGACATTGTTTATACCGTCAAGGCAAACAAGATTGTGGAAGACAACAAGGAAAAGATAAAATCTCTTTTGATGCTGCACATGCACCTTCATGATGCAGGCATTGAAATAAAAGATGACTCTGTATCCATAAAAACGCAGCATGCGATCCCAAAACAAATCCAGGAAGAGCTAAAGAAGGAAATTGCAAAACATGTGCCCGTCAAAAGCATCGAGTTTGGTGTAACTGAAGAGAAGAAAAAAGAAGAGGCTAAATAGTAAAAGACACAAATTTTAGGGCAATTTATCATGTCTTTTAATATTTTAGAAAAGGGCACAAATGCCCAATAACTAATGTCCTTTT
>CAZGTJ010000164.1:0-3335 GCA_964528545.1 uncultured Methanosarcinales archaeon | reverse complement strand
GCCTTACGCTTAAAACCTGCCCGAATTTTATGAAAGTCGGGCCCAATCTTTCGAGAACTTTTCTCAGCCTGACTTCATGCCCTTGGTATTGCTTTTTCCTTAGTTTTGACTTGATTCTTTTCGTGAAGGGGATATGCGGCTTTAGGTTAATTTTCTCGATAAGAATTTCAAAGCCCTCTTCAAACAGGACTACAAGTATCTGCTTAAACCTGTTTATATCCTCCACCTCTTTTATCAGATGCAATGGCATGTCAAATTGTCTCTTTTTTTACCCAATCATCAAATTCCCTATTCGAGCTTTCCCTGATTTTTATTATGCAGGGTATGGTATATGAATGTATCCTTTTTATTTCGGATTCTGCTTTTTTAAACTTTCTATCTGCTGTTTTTGCTATAATCACAAATTCATTGCCATCAACCAGCTTATTTTTCCATTTGTAAATGCTCCTTATAGGGAAGATGTTGGCGCAGGCTATCAGTTTTTTGTTTAGAAGATGCTTTGATATTTTACCGGCTTCCTTGCTGTCTTTGCAAGTGATGTAAATAAGAGCCATAATATTTTATTGTCCTTGTTGTTTATAAAGTTAGTTGTTTTGCAGGTCGTGGAGATTTATTTTATTCCTGAATAAAGGATAGCACGCCTCAAGGATTATCACGAGGTTTTCATGCTCATCTTTAGGGTGTCTTTTTAATTTTTTATTAAAATTATTGAAAGCCCTGGAAATAAAATCGCATATAACGCTGCCGTTTGAGATGTAGTCATCCGGCTGATACCCTAACTTTTTAGCCCAGGGCCTAATACGGAGGGCATAGCCTCTGCCATTTGATATTTTCTTGGTGAATGGCATAGCGAAATAAAGGAACCATGACCCGTCTAAATTTCTTAATGTTTCAATCAAGAATGGATTTGCGTATATTACGATTGCGTCTGCTCTGAATTCTGAAGCAAATTTTAAATCTATCCTGGCCCGATTTTTTAATGAAGCTTCTGTTAAAGCTTTTGTTATTAATAAACAGAATTCACTTATTTTTTCTGGTTTTGGAGTGATGTAAAATCTGCATTTGTAATCCTTATTTAGTTTCGGGCAAATCCTTACAAAATAAAAAAACCGTCAAATATCAATTTAAATAAATGGCTGCCGTATCTCTTGTTTATTTCCCCCATATAGACTCTTGCCTTGCCCAGACCTTCCTTTAATTTTAGATTGTATTGATTTTGATCCATATTTAATTGTTGCAAAAGTTTATCTGCAGAATTTCCATAAAAGCCCTTGTAACCGGCATTATAAAAAATAACGCTTGAAATTCCCCCGTCGATATTTTTAGCAGGATTTCCCTTAATGGTGCCTTTTATAACCTTATTAGAGTCCTGTATCAGAGAAACATTAGGAGCCATCCATCTTAAATAAGCAATTTCTTCTTCAGAATAAATTCTTCTTAAGTCACCAGCGTACATATTAAGGTATAAATTCAAATGCTGCCCTGATGTATTCGGATCTATCCTTATTAAATAATCAAATAGCCTAATTATCCTTTTAGCTACGACACCGTTCCACGGAACCCCGATACAAAGCCTACTTTCAAAATTTGCAAAATCAATCATTTGCTTCTTTAGAATATATTTTTATATTCCAATTAAATACTTTGCTATATGTACATTTTTTCAAACATTTTGGGGGTTTTTGTATTCAACGAAAGATTTGAATTATTAGACCAGGTGCAATTTGAGAGCATCGATGATTATCAAAGCAGGGAAAAATCCATAGAAAAGATAAGGCACAACCATAAAAATCTCAGGGAAATTGAAGAGGAGGATTTGCCGAAAGTGCTCTCTTTTTTTCGCAAAAAGGAGTTTCTTTTGGAATTCCCGGAAAAAAACCTTGCTCTCACAAAAATTGGTGTGAGAAATTCTGTTCTTGATGACGTACTGCTGATTCATGCGGTAAAAACAATTGACGAGCTTGACAAGGCAACAAACCTTCTTGCAAAAAGGCTGAGGGAATGGTATGGGCTTCATAACCCTGAAACTTCAAGGGAAATCGAAAATCATGAAAAATTCGTTGAAATAATTCTTGAAAAGGAAAAGGAAGATTTGCTTAAAGAGGTTGGAATGAAAAAAGAGGATTCTATGGGGGCCGACTTAAAGCAGGAGGATTTAGAGCCGATAAGAAGGCTAATGCACCAAATTTTTGACTTGTACCAGCTAAGAAAAGAAACGCTGGGGTACATTTCAACAATTATGGAATCGTTATGCCCAAACATAAAGGCGGTGTGCGATATAATGGTTGGCTCAAAGCTGATTGAGCACGCGGGCAGCTTAAGAAGATTAAGCGAAATGCCGTCTTCAACAATACAGGTTCTCGGGGCAGAAAATGCATTGTTTAGGCATATGAAAACTGGCGCAAAGCCCCCAAGGCACGGAATTATTGTAAGCCATCCACTAATTGCAAATGCCCCTCAAAAAATGCACGGCAAGGTTGCAAGGGCTCTCGCCGACAAAATTTCAATAGCTGCAAAAGTTGATTATTTCAAAGGCAGATTTGTAGGGAATGAATTAAGAAAAATGCTTGAGGAGAAGTTCAAATGATAAGCAAGTCAAAAACATTTGAGGTCTATGAATCGATGCAGAAAAGAAGGCAGCTTTACACAATAAATTTGGTTCCCGGGCAAAGGGTGTATGGGGAGAGGCTTGTTGGCGAAAATGGAATTGAATACAGAGAATGGGATGCATCGAAAAGCAAGCTTGCGGCAACAATTTTGAAAGGAAGCGTTAATGTCGGCTTAAGAAAAAACGATATCGTCCTTTATCTCGGGGCTTCGACAGGAACGACTGTAAGCCATGCTTCAGACATTGTTGGAAGCGAAGGCATTGTTTTTGCTGTTGACATTGCCCCAAGAGTAATGCGCGAATTAGTCTTTCTCTCGTACTCGAGAAAAAACATAGCGCCGATTCTGCTTGACTCCAACAAAATAAGTGAAATGAAAGAGCGCATTTGCGAAGCTGACGTAATCTACCAGGATGTCGCGCAAAAAAATCAGGTTGATATATTTCTAAAGAATGCAAAGTTATTTCTAAAGCATGGAGGGTACGCGCTTCTGGCGGTCAAGGCAAGAAGCGTCGATGTTGCAAAAAAGCCAAAGGACATATTCAGGGACGTGAAAATGCGGCTTGAGAAGGAGCTTACGATAATCGACTACAGGGAGCTTGAGCCTTTTCAAAAGGATCATTGCATGTTTATCTGCAAGAAGAAATAAATAAATAAATAGATTACAAAATAATAGCAAGATTTAAATAATAAAACTTCAAAAAACTTTTTATGAAAATGAGGTTTGCT
>CAZGTJ010000163.1:1933-3336 GCA_964528545.1 uncultured Methanosarcinales archaeon | reverse complement strand
TGTTTTCACTTATTTTTTCGTATCCCTTAATTAGGGCAAATAATAAAAGAATTCAAAGATTTATTTTGCTTGGGGCTGGCTCTGCAAGCATAATTTACGGCGCTTTAATGCTGATTGCTTTTGTGTAACATGGATAGGGAATTAATGCAAAAATACACGGAATTAAGAAAGCGGATTTCAAAGTTGGATAGCGCGGTAGTTGCATTTTCAGGCGGAATAGACAGCGCGCTTGTTCTTAAAGTTGCTTGCGACGCGCTCGGCCCAAGCGTTATCGCGGTAACTGCCGACAGCCCGTCTCTTCCAAGAAAAGAGCTCGAGGAAACAAAAAAAATTGCAGGGCAGATTGGCGCAAAACATATCATTATTGAAACGAGGGAAACAGAAAATGAAGGATACCTCAAAAATTCATCGAATAGGTGCTATCATTGCAAAACCGAGCTTTACACAAAACTCACGAAGACTGCTGAAGGGATGAGCATTAAAAATATCCTGAACGGCACGAATTTTGACGATTTAAGCGACCATAGGCCAGGGCTTAAGGCGGCAGACGAGCACAATGTAACGAGCCCGCTGAAGGATGCAAAAATGACAAAGAATGACGTAAGGGAGCTTGCGAAATTTCTTGGAATAACTGCATGGGATAAGCCGAGCAGCCCTTGTTTGTCATCAAGAGTCCCGTATGGCCAAAAAATAACACTAAAAAAGCTGGCGATGATAGAATTAGCCGAGAATTTCCTGAAGGACTTTGGAATAAAAGAGTTAAGAGTTAGGCACTTTGGGAGTCTGGCAAGAATTGAAGTCAAGGAGGCTGACAAATATATTCTGGATGCCAATTATAAATCGATAGAAAAGAAATTCAGCGAAATTGGATTTGGCGAAATAGCAGTTTCAAATTTTAAGAGCGGAAACCTGAATTTGGCAGTGCATTGAAAATGTACGAAAAACAAGTTGGGGAAATTCTGAAAAATTTGCAAGATGGGAAAATAAATACTGACGGCGCAATAAAAAAACTAAAATTTCTGCCATTTGAGGATTTGGGGTTTGCAAAAATCGACCATCACAGGGCGCTTAGAACAGGGGTCCCTGAGGCAATATTCTGCCAGAACAAGACAGCCGGGCAGGTTGCAGAAATAATCGAGAGGATGGACAAGAGAGGTTCTGATATTTTGGCTACAAGGGCCAGCGGGGAAATGTTTGACAAAATCAAAAAGCGAATCAAAGGCGCGAAGTACAACAAAATTTCAAGAACAATAATAATAAAGAAAAGCAAATCATCAAAGATTGGAAAAATCCTTGTAATGAGCGCAGGCACAGCTGACATACCTGTTGCAGAGGAAGCTGCCGTGGCTGCGGAAACAATGGGGAATAACGTTGAGAGGATTTATGACGTCGGAGTTGCAGGG
>CAZGTJ010000163.1:0-1923 GCA_964528545.1 uncultured Methanosarcinales archaeon | reverse complement strand
CCATAGGCTGCTCTCGAGCAGGGAAAAGATGGAAAAGGCGAATGTCATTGTTGTCGCTGCAGGCATGGACGGCGCTCTGCCAGCAGTTGTTTCTGGCCTTGTCGGAAAGCCCGTTATTGCCGTTCCAACGTCTGTTGGCTATGGAGCAGCGTTTAATGGCCTGGCTCCATTGCTCACGATGCTTAACGCGTGCTCCCCCGGAGTTGCTGTGGTTAACATCGACAATGGTTTTGGGGCAGGATGCTTCGCCGGAATGATAAACAGGCGATTTCAATGAAAATTGCGTATTTTGACTGTTTTTCAGGGATAAGCGGGGACATGATTATCGGGGCTCTTTTGGATTCGGGGCTTGATGCAAAATTCCTGGTTGTTGAATTAAGAAAACTTGGCATCCACGGCTACAAAGTGAGGATAAAAAAAGCGAACAAAAGTGGAATTAATGCAACGAAATTTGAAGTCACAATCGGGCGCAAGCATAAATTTGAGGAACCAAAAGCCAATAATGCAAGAAATTGCGGAAGCGTCCCCCACAATGAAAGAAATCTGGATGAAATTTACAGGATTGTGGAAAAATCAAAACTTGACAAGGATACAAAAAAATCCATAAAAAATATATTTTACAAAATTGCAGCTGCGGAATCAAAAATCCACAAAAAGCCGATTGGCAAAATCCATTTTCATGAAATTGGGGCGATTGATACAATTGTCGACGTTGCGGGCGCCGTGATTGGATTCAAGAAGATGGGAGTTGAAAAGATTTATTGCTCAAAGCTCAATGTTGGAACAGGATTTGTTCAATTCTCGCACGGGAGATGGCCAGTACCTGCCCCTGCAACAGCCGAGATACTGAAAAATGCGCCAGTTTACCATAATGACACTGAAGCAGAGCTGGTTACACCAACCGGAGCTGCAATAATTACAACACTCGCTTCAGGATTTGGGGAAATGCCCTTAATGAGGACTGAAAAAATAGGGTACGGAGCCGGCATCAAAGATTTGGAGCATCCGAACGTTCTAAGAATTTTTCTGGGCCAAGCGGAAAACAAAGCTCAGCAAACAATAAACGTCATTGAGACTAATATTGACAATATGAATCCCGAGATTTATCCCTATGTCATTGACAGGCTTCTTGAAAATGGCGCCATGGACGCATATTTAACAAATATAATAATGAAAAAAGGAAGGCCTGCAATAAAGCTGACTGTTTTGTGCGAAATAAACAACACTGAAAAAATTTCGGAAATAATCTTCAGCGAAACAACTACGCTTGGAGTCAGAATTTATTCTGCTCAAAGAAAAATATTGGAGAGGGGGATTAAAGAGCTTAAGACAAAATACGGCAGAATTCGATTAAAAATTTCGAAACTGGACGGAAAAATTAAGAATGCCACGCCTGAGTATGAGGATTGTGTCAGGCTTGCAAAAAACAAGAAAATTCCCCTGAAGAAGATTTACGCAGAAACTGGAGAAATTCAAAAAATCGAAAGTTATAAATATACGCAATATAAAAGAAAACAGAATGCTCAGAAAAGAGGGTAAAGTGACGAGTGATGGCCCAAATAGATCCAATCAAATAGCTTTCTTCATTGTTGTCGTAATATTCACTATTGTAGTTTCTGTTTTTTTTAGCGTTATGAAATCTTCTCCGGAAGGGCAGGTTACAAAAAATGTCCCTCCAGTCGTATTCGAGAGCGCCCAGCCAGTCAAGACAGGGCCTGCGGCAAGGGAGTACAGGAAAGACACGTTGCTTGTGGAATTCAAGCCTGGAGTTTCTGATGCAAAAAAAGAAGGCAAGTTTAAAAAACTCGGGGTTGCGGTAGTAAAGACAATTGCAGGCAAAGTTAAGAAGATAAGGGTAAAGGAACAGGACCTGACAGCGGTGGAAGCGGAGTTGATGAAAGATACGGATGTTAACTTTGTTGA
>CAZGTJ010000162.1:0-3362 GCA_964528545.1 uncultured Methanosarcinales archaeon | reverse complement strand
TGAGCTTTACGGAGTCGTGGGCCCAATTGTCGGCGTTACAGGGCTTCTTCTTGGGCTTGCGCAAAGAAGGCGGATGGACGCGGTCTCATTTTTGGCGGAAACTTACGGCCATCCCATGTATCTTGGTATAAAAGGTGCAAAGGAAATTCTTAAAATCCTAAACCAGAGGCTGGAATTGAAGCTTGACATAAACAAGCTGGACAGGGAAATAAAAGACATCGAAAGCGAAATAATCAAGAAGACCGAGCAGCTAAGCGAGGTAACAAAGCAAATAGCCATAAAAAAGCTGCAGAGAAAGCTTGGAAGGGACGTTGATTACATCGGATAGTTAAACTCAATAAAATTTCCATTTTTCAAACAGAATGATTTTTTAAGTTATTATTATTTAAACTTTTTGGTTATTTACCACTAAGAAGTTAATGAAGGTTCTGACATGTTATCGGCAGGCATCAATGGAGCTGTTGTACCTTTTCATTTGCCTGCACAATTCGCTTATTTTATTGTTCAGGTTTTTTATTTCTTCATTTTTTTTCTGGATGAGCCTAAAATTGGCAACAGGCCCGTCAACTTTTATCTTGTTGTATTCAATCTCTGACTTCATTATCGTGTTTTCGGACTCCAGCTCGCTTTTCTTCTGTTCAAGGCCCTGTACATAGGCAATCAGGTTATAATATTTTTCCTCCAGAACCGCCTTGTCAATCATTGCGATCTCCTGCCTTCTTTCAGAGTCGCTTATGTTCGCGCTCACCAGATTTGCGGTTATCTCGTTTAGTTTTGCGCTGTACTCACTTTTTTGCATCAGTGCGTCTCTCAGGATATTTTGGTAGTAAAGCGTAAAAACCACAAACAGCACAAGAAAGAAAACCAGCATAATAAGGAGCCCCTTGTTTACATCCCTTGATATAAATTTCATTATCTTTTCCTAAAATGAGGGGATATATATAATTTATTCGAAATATTTATATATGGACATTGAAGCAGTTATATTCGATAAAAGGTGGGAGCTTGAGTTTCAAAATAAGAAAAATTGCTGCAAGGGAAGTTCTTGACTCGAGGGGGAACCCGACTGTGGAAGTCAATCTTTGGACAGGATTGATGTGCTTTCGCTCAATTGTTCCAAGCGGCGCTTCGACAGGGGCGCATGAGGCATTGGAATTAAGGGACAATGACAAAAGGCGCTATAATGGCAAGGGAGTTCTGAAGGCCGTAAGCAGCGTAAACCAAATTATTTCAAAAAAACTGGAAGGAAAGGACTGCAGAAATCAAAGCGAAATTGACAGATTAATGATAGAGCTTGACGGCAGAGGGCATAAATCGAGGCTGGGTGCAAATGCAATGCTCGGCGTTTCCATGGCAGTCTGCCAGGCAGGAGCAGCATCTTCAAATCAGCCGCTTTACAAATATCTGCAAGCCATTTCAAAATCAAAAAAACTGGCATTGCCAATTCCCCAAATGAATGTAATCAATTCCGGAAAGCATGCGGGAGTTGAGCATGATATACAAGAGCACATGATAGTGCCTATTGGTTTTAAAAAATTCAGCGATGCTTTAAGGGCAGGCGCAGAAACATACCATGTTTTAAAAAAAATATTAAAGGAAAAATATGGGGCAAAAGCGACATTGCTTGGGGACGAAGGAGGGTTTGCCCCTCCAATCGAAAATGTCGAGCAAAGGCTTGAAATCTTGATGAAAGCGATAGAAAAAGCCGGCTATAAAGGAAAAATAAAGCTGGCATTGGACTGCGCTTCATCAGAATTTTACAACAAGGAAAAGGATAGCTACATAATCCTAAACAAAACTTACAGCAAGGGAGAGCTTGTTGATTATTACACAGAGCTTGCAGGCAAGTTTCCAATAGTATCAATCGAGGATGGATTTTCAGAGGACGACTATGAAGGCTGGAGCATGCTGAATAAATCAATCGGAGGCGAAATTCAGCTTGTAGGGGATGATTTGCTTGTGACAAATATCAAAAGAATTGAAGCAGCAATCCAAAAAAAGGCCTGCAACGCGTTGCTTTTGAAGGTAAACCAGATTGGAACTGTGGCAGAATCAATTCAAGCTGCCAATCTTTCCTATAAAAGCAAATGGAGCGTCATTGTCAGCCACAGAAGCGGCGAGACAGAGGAGTCATTTATTGCAGATTTGGCCGTCGGAATTGCGGCTTCACAAAGCAAATTTGGGGCGCCTGCAAGAAGCGAGAGAACCGCAAAGTACAATCAATTATTGAGGATCGAGGAAGAATTAGGAAGTAAGGCGGAATTTTCAAGGATGTATCATGATTAAGGTTGTTTTATTGCGGCACGGGGAAAGCACATGGAACAAGGAAAACAGGTTTACGGGCTGGATTGATGTGGACTTGTCTGAGCAGGGAGTTTTGGAAGCAAAAAAGGCCGGCCAGATGATGAAAGATCAGGGATATACTTTTGATTTGGCATATACTTCCGTGCTAAAAAGGGGCGTCAGGACATTATGGATCGCCTTGGATGAAATGGATTTGATGTGGATTCCGATAAAAAATGCGTGGCAGCTGAATGAAAGGCACTATGGCGCTCTGCAGGGGCTAAACAAGGCAGAAATGGCTGCAAAGTTTGGAGAAGAGCAGGTTTTGATCTGGAGAAGAAGCTATGACGTGAGGCCGCCAGAGCTCGACAAAAAAAGCCCCATGTATCCCGGAAGCGACCCAAAGTACAAATTGCTAAAGCAAAAAGAAATCCCGCTTACGGAATGCCTGAAAGATTGCGTTGCAAGGGTTGTGCCATTCTGGAAAAAGGAAATAATTCCTCAATTAAAGAAAGGCAAAAAAATAATAATTGCAGCGCACGGAAACAGTTTAAGGGCGCTTGTCAAGTACCTTGACAATGTTCCCGACGAAGCAATAACACAATTAAACATTCCAACCGGAATTCCGCTTGTTTACGAGCTTAATGGCAGACTAAAGCCGGTTAAGCACTATTATCTTGGCGACCAAAAGGAAATCGAGGCAAAAATTGCAGCTGTTGCTGCGCAGGGAAAGGCGAAGAAGTAAATTTTTTATTTTTAAGTGGTAACATTAGAAATGTTTAAAAAGCGGCTTATTTCTCAATTTGTCTTATTGTTATAATCAAAAATGGATGAAAAAGTAAAACAATTAAGGCAATGCTTAAGCGAACTTGTGGAAGATGAGATAAGGGAATATAAATCTAAACATATTCCCGCTTGGCATACTGAGGAAGACATATTTGGTTTTATTCTAGCTAGATTCCCAGAAATTTATAAATTTTTTACAGATAGTATTTTAACATACCCTAATGAAGAAGAATATCGTATAAGAATTAACAATTCGGATAGGATAAAGGGCAGATTATCTGGAGCAATTTTTG
>CAZGTJ010000161.1:0-3416 GCA_964528545.1 uncultured Methanosarcinales archaeon | reverse complement strand
GTTTACTTTTTTATTCCCGCAGAGCGCAAGATAATAATGATAAACTGTCTTCCCTCTATAGTGCACGAAAAAGGAGATTATTTGTATTAAAACAGATCCTATTCCATAAATTATAAGATACAAGTAAGCTATCGAGTATAATGATAAAAATTGGTAGTAATAATTGGCTAGTTCTAAAAGTAAAATCAGGTTCATATGCACGATATTAAATGGGTGCCCCCAAAGTTCTTTTATCTTGTCGTAAAGCTTGTACAGAAATGTCCCTGTTTTGGTAGATCCCCCCTGCAGATTTGCATGCCCGACAAGCTCGATGCTTTTCTTTACCTTCTCTCTTCTTTTCTTTTCATCATCGCGAACGGCGTTTTTCAATGCCGCCAGTTTAACTATCGATATCACAACCCCTTTTGAAAATGAGGACGCCAAAAACCCAAATAGCACTGCATACTTTAGCCCAGTGTGCAAATAAACTCCAAAGGATAGGGCAAAAAACACAAGTGTTGCCGTGATTTCGTGATATAAAAATTCAAGAAAGGTTCCTGTCATATTTCCCTGCTTGCGGTATCTTGCTATTTCGCCGTTAACATTGTCAAGGATGATTGTAAAGTGGATTATTGTAACTCCTAAAAGCATCCATTTTAAGTTGCCAAATGCCAACATCGCAGATCCTAAAACCGAAAGCAGAATCATGCTGATCGTGACCTGATCGGCGCTTATTGGGGTATGCAAAAGCAGTTTTGTGACGTAAATCGAGACCTTCATTGTAAAATGCTCCATGTACCATGGCCTTTTGTGATTAGAATTAGCATAACACATTTCACGTAGCTTCCTTATAGACTCTGCCATTATAACAAAACAATTTGTCTGATTTTTAAAACTATCTTCTGTTTCTTGGCCGAATTTGCTTTTTTAATTGTTCCAATATACTATACGGGACCTTCATTTTTCCCAAAACTTGGCCTTCATTGCCGTGGAAATCGGAGCCACCCGTTTCAAGAATCTTGTTTTTCCTTACAATATTCCGAAATTTTTTATTGATCAAATCACTCATTGATTTTGTTGTTTTGTGTCTGGACGATTCGTAAGGATAATAAGTTTCAATTCCGTCTCCGCCATTCTTGATAAAAAAATCAACAAATTTTTTCTGGTTAAAATTCCTGTAGACCCCGGGATGTGCTGCAAATGCTAGACCGTTTGCAGCGTGGATTGCATCAATTGCCTGCTTAACGCTTATTTTGTTTCTTCTCCTAACATATGCTTTTTTGCCTGTTGCGAGGTATTTATCAAAGACTTCTCCAATTGAAGACGCCTTGTCTGGATTCTTATCAATAATGATTTGTGCGATATGTGGCCTTCCAATCTCTCCGCTTGCAACCCTTTTTACATCATTGTAGGTTATATTAAATCCAAGCCTCTGGAATTTTTTTATAATATCTCTTTTTTGCCGCTCCCTGTACCTCTTTGCCCTTTTTAGTAGTCCATTCAACTTTTTGTTTTTATGCTCCACAAATAATCCGAGGATGTGCGTATCTGCAAACTTTTTGTCATCGCATGTTATCTCGACTCCGGGTATGATCTCTATCCTGTTTCTTGCCGCTGCCAATGCCTCGTCTATTCCACCAATAGTGTCGTGGTCGGTGATCGCAATTGACGAAAGTTTGTTTTTTATTGCGATGCCCACTAGCTTTTTAGAACTTAGTTTCCCGTCAGAAGCGGTTGTGTGGCACTGCAAGTCAATATTTCTTGCCATTTTTTGATGATAGATAGTTTCTTGCTCCCATTTGCAATTGCTGTTCCTCGCCGCTTGCCCCTCCTTTTGCTTTTAAGCCGGAATTAGGATACTATTTTTCTTCTTTTTAATTCTTTCATAAGCTTGCCAGCTGACTCTTCGGCAGTTTCGGTGTCAGTGTCTAATACAACATCTGGATTTTCCGGTTCTTCGAAATTGTAGGAGCCGTGTAAAAAATCTTCGAATCCGTGTTCTTTTTTTAGGGCTTTTTTATAGTGTCCCTTTATATCCCTTCTTTCGGCAGTTTCTGGAGGGCATTTTACGTAAACCAAGAGCATTTTGTTTAGTACTTTTCTCGCATATTTCCTCGATTTTTCCGTAGGGGAAGCAACAGAAGCTATCACCATTAATCCATTCTTTGTGTTTTCCCTGCACAAATCTGCAACTCTTTTCATGTGCTCATTTCTGTCTTTGATGCCATACCCCAAATCTGAAGAAATTGTTTTTCGCAGCTCATCCCCATCAAGAAGAATAAACAGGATATGCTTTCTTCTCAATATTTTTGCCAATCTCCCCGCAATCGTTGATTTCCCAGCCCCATGCAATCCGGTAAACCACAAAACCCATCCTTCTTTCATTTTGTCAATCTCAAATTCCTCTTGAGCTTTTCCAGAACCTCTTCAGGTATTTTCACTTCACCCATGGTGGGCCTGTAACCTCCATGATGATCATTGCCGCCGCTTTCTAGCACCTTCTTTGATTCAGCGATTTTCTTGTAAAAATCTATCATTTTTTCATTTCCTTTTGAGTCTATTTTTAGTTTGGGGCAAATAATATGGTAAGGGTAATAAGTTTCAATTCCGTCTCCGCCATTGTCAATAAAGTAGTCTATAAGCTTAACTGATTCTTCTTTTGAGTAAACACCGGGATGCGCCACTATGGCAAACCCGCCTGCCTGCTTTATCATCCTTACACCATCCTTAACTGAAACTCTGTTGTTTGTCTCGAGAAAGGCGACTTTTCCATTGCCTATCAGCTTGTCGAATACGTCCCCCACGGAGCTAAATTCTTCCGGATAATTCTCAAGAAGGTATTTTGCTATGTGGGGTCTCCCGAAAGTCCCTTTGACATCTCTTTTAACATCCTCGTATTTTATTTTATACCCAAGCTTCCTTAACTTCTCGATTATCTTCTTTTTGTTTTCATCTCTTTTATTATTAATATGATCTAAAAGAACATTCAAGTCTTTGTTGTAAACGTCGATAAAAAGCCCGAGAATGTCTACCTTGTCGTTTTTGAAAAGAGGGTCATCGCAGCTTAATTCAACGCCCGGGACTATCTCAATGCTCTTCCCTTCGGCGTATTCAGACGCTTTTTTAACCGATCTTATAGAATCGTGGTCGGTGATCGCAATTGCACTTAATTTTTTTTTTATGCCAAGGTCAACCAACTCTTCTGGTGTCAGCTCCCCGTCCGAGGCTATGGTGTGGTTTTGGAGGTCTATCATTTTTTCAAAAGTAATGTAAGTTTATTTGCAAGATTTGCAAACTTTTTGTTGCTGATGAGTATTTTTCTTATCGGGTCCATTTTTACAAATACTATGCCATTTTTTCCTCTAAATATTTTCTTTTTTTCAAAAGAGCTGTCAACTGTGTATGGCTGCCCAATATTTCCTCGGAATGGAAATATT
>CAZGTJ010000160.1:2642-3431 GCA_964528545.1 uncultured Methanosarcinales archaeon | reverse complement strand
ACCCCCGAAGCAGCCTAACGGCTGCTCGGGTTATTAAGATTTTCTACAGCACCTTTACTATAGAAAAGTTTAAATCAAAACTTCTTCAAGATTAAAATATGAGAAGAATAATACTCGATACCAACTTTTTGCTAATTCCAATGCAGTTCAAAGTGGACATCTTTTCTGAAATCCACAGAATTTGTGATTTTCAATACAAGCTTTGCGTGTTTGACCAGACAATTGAGGAGCTAAGGGCGATTATGCAAAAGCAGAAAGGCAAAAGCAAGAAAGCCGCGCAATTTGCGTTGAAGCTAATAAGGCTAAAGGGGATAGAGGTAATCAAGTCAGAAAAAAGCGACGTGGACTACTTGATTTTAAATAATATCGATGATAATACCGTTGTTGCAACACAGGATGCATCCCTAAGAAAAGAATCAGTAAAAAAAGAGGCTTCTGTTATATACCTCAGGAATAAGAAATACTTGGTTCTAAATGAAAGAAAGCCATGGAAAATCTGAGATTCTCCTGGTATTTGAAACGATTTCCATTTCAAAACCTTTATAAATGAAACATTTCTCCTAGAGGCGTTGACTAGTTGAAGTCATTTTGATAACGAAGGTAAAAAATGTTCTACAAAATCGAGTTAAAAGACCATATTAGGGTACCTCCTAATCTGTTTGGACTTCCGCTCGAAGAGGCGGTCATCAAGAGGCTGAAAACCAAATATTCAGGGTTCATATCAAAGGACTTGGGGATAGTCATAGATGTTTCAGGAATGAAATCCATAGGCGAAGGAGTAATAATTCC
>CAZGTJ010000160.1:1877-2632 GCA_964528545.1 uncultured Methanosarcinales archaeon | reverse complement strand
GGCGACGGGGCTTCATACTATGATGTTGCATTCGAGCTTTTGACATTCAAGCCTGAGCTTCAGGAAATTGAGATTTGAAAAATAAAGGACATTGCAGAATTCGGTGCATTCATCAATATAGGACCAATAGATGGTATGATTCACATCTCACAGACGATGGACGATTTTGTAAGCTTTAGCAAGGACAAGACCTTGTCAGGAAAAGAGACAAAGCGCTCATTAAAGGTAGGAGACTTATGCAGGGCCAGGATAATTGCAGTTTCATTTAAGGACCCCTTAAACCCGAAGCTGGGGCTTACGATGAGGCAGCAGGGCCTTGGGAGGTCGGATTGGGCAAAAGAGGACCTTGAAGAAAAGCCAAAAGCTGAAGCCAAGGAAAAGAAAGAGAAAAAGTAAATAATAAAAAAATCAAGGAGAAAAAATGAAAAGCAAAGCATGCAAAAGATGCAAGATGTTCGTCGATGGCCAGGAATGCCCAAACTGCAAGTTAAATTCATTCACAACAAACTGGCAAGGGAGGCTATATATAGTTGACCCTGTCAAGTCCCTTGTTGCCGAAAAGATTGGCGTTAAGGCAAAAGGCGAATACGCAATCAAGGTAAGGTAATTTTCATGAATTTATCAATCAGGGAAAAAAAGGAAGAACCATTGCTCTCAAGGTCAAGAGTAACGGCGGATGTCGATTTTGAAAAAGCCACTCTTTCGTATAAGGAAGCATCTGCCCTTTTAGCTGGCCAGCTAAAAACCGACGAGAA
>CAZGTJ010000160.1:0-1867 GCA_964528545.1 uncultured Methanosarcinales archaeon | reverse complement strand
ATCCGCCACATCTACAATGATTTCGGCCACAAAAAAGCCGAGGTTATTGCTTACGTTTACTTGGATGAGTCAAAAAAGAAGGAAGTAGAACCAAAAGCCAAGGAAAAGAAAGATCCTAAAGCAGCCAAAAAAGAATAAGCATGGCAGACAAAAAAACAGCGCCTAAGAAAGGAGGCAAGAAGGGAATATGGGGCCTGTACGAGAAAAAGGGCGACAAATTGGAAAGAAAGAACAAATACTGCCCGAAGTGCGGTCAGGGTTCTTTTATGGCAAAGCACAGCAACAGGTGGACATGCGGTGCTTGCAAATACACTGTTTTTGAGACTCAATCTAAATAATTATTTCTTAGATAGATAGGTTACTGGAAGTAATGTGGATAAATTTTATTCATAAAAAAAGAAAAAATCAATTTAATCATTTTCAAACCTCTGAAAAACCAATAAATCTTCTGTCGTCAGCTTCTGGCCTTTCCTAATTTTTTCGTTGACAATTTCTTCCTTTGATTTCAGGATCGAGTCGATATCCTGCTTTCTTTTCTCTTTTTTCTGGGCTGAAATCCTGTCAAGCTCTCCTCTGACGCCGCTTGTCTCCTTCAGCATCTCTTTCAACCGTGAATTGGCTTCATTGAATTTTGTTTTTAGTTCGAAAAATTTCTTGAAGGAGTCTTCTTCCTCGGATTTCTTTTTGTCGACCTCAGAGGATATTTTCAAAATCTCCTCGTGCAGGTCCTGGCTTTGCTTCGCCTTTTCCTGGATTTGCCTGTGGATTTCATTCGCCTCTTTTTTCATCTTTCTTATTTCTTCAGAGGCATTTTTTAGCTTGTGGTTCATGCCAGAAACCGAGCTTGCGTCTTTTAGCTCTTCTTTTAGCTCTTTTATTTTTTTCATCAAAGCCTGCTCCTTGTCAAACGCCATGGGCTCGGTTTCTATCTTGAACTCGAATTTTTCAATTTCAGATTTTATCTTTGAAGGCGACTGCTTGTATCCCAATTCCCTTGAGATTTCCATCTTCTCTTTTTTAATCCCGTCAAAATCTTTTAGCTTTGCAATAATCTGCCTGTTTAAGCTGTCTCTCCTGGACTTTAATTCCCTAACTTCAGAAGTCAAAGAGTCCCTTTTTGACTTGTTTTCCTTGATTTTTTGAATTGATGTCTTGATTACAGAATAAGCATCCTCTTTTTTCTTAAACCAGCCCTCTTTCTCGGAATCGAGATCATTCAGGTTTTTTTTTAATTTAGATATCTCTACCCTACGCTCGTTCAGCTGTGTAACTAATTCTTTCGTTGACGCCATAATTATGAGATAAAAGCGGCATTTTTAGTCAGCTAAAAAATGGAAATTAAAAATTTCCGATTTAGCCGAACAGCGCGCCTAATCCTGCTGCAGCTGCTTCTTCTGACTTCTTCTCTTCCTCTGCTTTCTTCTTCTCATCAGCCTTGGGCTTTGCCGCCACTTCTGCTGGAGCCGCTGCCGCAACTGGTGCTGCTACTGCTGCTTTCTCAATTGCTTCTTCTATGTTGACCCCTTCCAAAGCTGCGACTAATGCTTTGGCTCTTGCCTCTTCAACCTTGACTGAAGCTGCCTCAAGCACCTTCTTGACATTTCCTTCGTCTATCTTCTGTCCTGCTTTGTGGAGCAACATTGCTGCATACACATATTCCATTTTATTGACCTCCGTTGTTAAATTGATTGATTTTTATTATGCTGATCTTCTAGTAGACCTAGCCAAATAACATCCTAACGCTGATATCTGTGATAGTATCGGTTAATTCCCTTATTATGGGATTTGGTAATAAGCATACTTGTTCCATTTTATTGTATATTCGCACTTGCTTTCAAGCTTTTCATCTGCGCCTTCGCTTTTGCCA
>CAZGTJ010000159.1:0-3442 GCA_964528545.1 uncultured Methanosarcinales archaeon | reverse complement strand
CCTTCTAAATTCTTCGAATACTTTTTTTTTTTTTTTTGGCTTATCAACTTTTATAGTAAGGGGCACTCTTTCGATTTCTCTTAATCTGGCAATTAAATTTTTTTTATTTGGCATTATTTTTTTATTTAAGTAAACGATGTTATTTAAATTTCTTTCTGTTCATTTACTACTTTAAAGGAATATGCTGAAATTTATTTCAAATTCTCCAAAACTTTTTTATAATTGTACTTTAATGGTTTATTGTCAGGATGTTTTTTCAGCTGTTCTTCCAAAATCCCCCTTGCTTCCTGAAACTTTCCCATGGACATATAAACAACTGCAAGATTATTTGCAGGGTTCGGGTTGTTTGGATTGTGAATCATGCTTTTTTTGAAATTTTCGATTGCTTTGCCTTTGTCGTTTAGCCTTAAGTAGACTTTTGCAATCTCGGAAAAAACCAGCTTATAGTTTGGATTTAATCTTGCGGTTCTTTCAAAATACTCCAATGCAGCTGAAAATTTGCCTTGGCCAAGGTGCATCCTTGCAGCCTGGTAATTATACCTGCTATTGCCCGGATCGTCTTCAAGCTGCTTTAAAATTAGTCTGGAATATTGGTCTTTTTTGCCGTCAACCAAATTTTGCTCCTTTACAGAGCCAAAATGATGAACCACAACATCGGTTTTCCTGTACTTTCCTTTTTTCTCCGCTATAGAATCCTCGATTAGCTCATGAACCCTGTTCTTGAAATAAAACCCCATGTCGCTTTTGAACAACCTGACGAGAAAGTTAGGAACGTAAAAAGCAAAGCCCGCAACCAAATCAAAGCTGGAATTGTTTCTATAAGAACCTTCGGAATATTTTCTCGAATAACTTCTTTGCTCAAATGCAAACCCGTCAAATTCTTTTTCTTTTGCAATAAGGTTTTTTATTTTCTCGAAATCGGGCTTTTCAATGATTTCATCCGCGTCCAAAACCAGAATCCAGTCTTTTGTTGCGTGCTTCATAGACTCGTTTCTTGCGTCCGAAAAGCTGTCAGTCCAGCCAAAATCAAAAACCACGGCGTTGAATTTCTTTGCAATTTGCTTTGTTTCATCAGTGCTTCCGGTGTCGACGACAATAATCTCATCGACAAAATCCCTTGCAGAATTCAGGCATTGCCTGAGATATTTTTCCTCGTTTTTCGCAATCATGCATAGAGATATCGTCATCTTAGTAAGTGTAGTTCAGCATCAGGTTGCCGTTTTTGTCGTGCAGAATCACGCTGTCATAGTCATTGTTCCAGATTGCCTTGCACGGGCTTCTTTTGCTGCACCAGAAAAGATTGTCGTTCGTATTTGTGCCGCATCCGGACGAGAGATTTAGTTTTTTCCCTTCCTCGAAAACAAATTCAGGAAAATAATAAGGCTCCCCTATAGAATCGTCAACACTCCAGTTAAAAAGGCCGCAGTCATTTTCGCAGTCATTTTTGAATATGACAAACTCGTCAATGAGGCTGGTTGCGTTTGAGCATTCGTTCCCGTACCCGTCCGGGTGGATTGATTCGACTTTTACGCAGTTCTTGCATTCCTCCAAGCCCGGATTTGAAGCGCTTGGAGGCGTGGATTCGTCCTGGATATTTACGCATCTTTCATCTTCGCACAAATCATCGCACGTCTCTTTTCTAATCCAAACGCCGTCTTCATCGCATTCCATTAATACTCTTCCTTCGCATTTTAGCGAGTAAGTCGGGCATTTTGGAGGGCCAATGCAAGTCCCGTTTGAGCATTGGTATTGGCATTTCTCGACTTCATCCCAGCTGCAGTCAGAAAGCTGGTAGGCCCTGTACAGGAATTCAGCACATTTCCACCCCTGCTCGCATTGCGGCTCCGCTTTAGTTTCATTAACTGTTTCATTTATAATTTCCGTTTTAGTGGCATCGTCTGCGGCTTGCACGTTTTTCATCTCCGCATCCTCCGATTCTTCAGCCGGCTGCGTTATGCTCTCTTTGGCGCTTTCAAGGTCCTGAAATTCCTCTTTAGCTTCATATTCAAGCGCGTCTTTCTCAGAATTGGATTCGTAGATTGCCTGCGCCGTCATGGAATTGTCATTTTCTGTTTTGACTTTGCAGCCAATTAAGGCCAAAAGCAACAGCACTAAAATTAAAGTTATTATTTTCACATCCATCCCCCAACGAAAATAAATGCCACTTGGCGTATCATTTAAAAACGCTGGCGCCCGGATTTGAACCGGGAAATCCTTTCGGAAAGCGGTTCTCTTGCAAATTTCGAGACCGCCGCAATGCCAGGTTATGCGACACCAGCATGAGGGAGATTTCATGTTTATATATAAAATTTTAGATGAGTTTGGAATATTTCGCAGAAAACAATATCTTTGTCGTTGCCCATAGAAAGAACCAAAAGCTTTTACATATGAATTAGTCTAAGACAAGCCCGCACTTCTTGCAGAAGAACTCTTCGTTGGCATACTCGATGTCGTCGCTCCCGCAGTCAGAGCACTGCCTGCTTATGTCTTCCCTCTTTACACTGTTCAAGCTCCTAATTGAACCCCCATACGCCATTTTAATCATATTTTAATGAGGCTATACGCTTTTTAAATCTTTCGGTTTTATAATTTGCATTTCCTGTGCAATTTATAGAAATGAGGTCAGGCAACAAAACTGACATGGTCCTGCTTTTGCACCCTGATGATGTTTTGGACAAAGCTCTCAATCTTGCTTTCGTGGGAGACGATTATTATCTGGCTCATGCCGAGCTGATCAAGGACGTCCCGCACTTTGTCCAGCTGCTCATTGGAAAACCCGTCTGTGGGCTCGTCTAGTATTATGATGTCTTTTGTTTTCACGCCAACCGCAATGTCGTTTACGACCTTGTTAAGCGCAAGCCTGTACGAGAGCGCAACCGACGTCTTTTCCCCGCCGCTTAGGTTTTCAATGAACGTCTCGTATCCGTTCTGCTCGACAATCGGAGTGAATGTCTCGTCAATCCCGACATTAATGGTCTCGTCCTCTATTAGGATGTCAAACCATTTCCTGAACATCTCGTTGAACTGCAGGTTGATGCTCACCATGATGTGCTTTTCCATTGTTGACATCAGGTTAATGAAGAACTCGTCAATCCAGTTGCCAAGCTGAGCAATATACGCGAGCTTTTCTTTTGCTTTCTGCTTTTCCAAAATCTCCCTTTCAATGCCGGCGATGAATCTTTTTGTAGATTCGAGCTCTGAATCGTACCTTCTCTTTTCAAGCTCAAGGAACCTTTCCTGGGGAAGCAAGTCGTCAATTTCCTTTTTCACTTTCTGGTATTTTTCTTCTGCATCCGCGTAGCCTGCCAGTTTTGCATTGAGATTCGCTTTGCTTTTGTTAAGGAGCCCGATGTCCTTTTTTATTTGCTCCTTGTGCTTTAGCTTTTCATCCTTTGTTCTTGTCTTATCCTGCATGTTCTCAAGCTTCATCTTAAGAATCGTG
>CAZGTJ010000158.1:0-3445 GCA_964528545.1 uncultured Methanosarcinales archaeon | reverse complement strand
AAGAAGAGCGCTTGAAAATTTCTAAAAATGAGTACAGCCCTTCTGTAATGATAAAAGGTGTTCCGCTGATTGAGATTGCAGTAAAAAAGCTGAGGGAAAACAATTTCAGGACAATTTTCATTGTATCAAGGCAGAATATTTTGACAAAAATATTCGAGATTTTAAGAGATGGAGTTAATTACGGGGTCAGGATAAATTACATAGAGGAAAAATCATCCAAAGGGACGGCTGATTCGCTCAGGCTTCTTAAGGGAAGGGTAAACGGGAACTTTCTTGTTGTATATGGGGATATTTTGTTTAATAAAATAAACATTGAGGAGATATGGAATGATCATCTAAAGAACAACGCGGCTGCAACCATAATGCTTACAACCTCTCCAAAGCCATCGGAAAAAGGAACCGTAAAAGTCGAAGGAAGCAAAGTCCTATCATTCACGCAAAAGCCGAAAAAATCAGACATTTATCTTGTTTTTTCTCCTATATTTGTCTCTGATCCGCAGATATTTGAGTACAATGGACCCAGCTTGGAACTCGACGTGTTTCCGGAGCTTGCGGAAAAAGGGCTCTTAAGCGGTCATTTGAGCTCTGAAAAGGAAATCCATATCCATGCGCCAAAGGATATGGAAAACCTTTGATTTGTGGAACCATCGATAGATTATTAAACGACTTTTCCAAATTAACCTCATGAAACTTAAAGAGCTCATTGCGCCAAGTTTGAAAAAGGCAATAATCTTCTTCGTTCTCTTGTTTTTATGGACATTTGCTCCGGTTGTTCCTGTTTTTTTCCAGGTCATGTGCATAACAACCCCTTGCAATCCGATTGTTAATTTTGTTCCTGCCTATAAAATATCGGGGGAGCGCGCAATATTTTCCTTCTGGAGCGCTTTTTGGATCGCTCTTGAGATTTCAATCCTGTATTTGGCTGCATGCTTTATTGCGCAAAAAGCCGGAAAATGATCTTTCCAAGCGAACTTAACTGCAAAAGAAAAGGTGAACAGCTTTTCCAGGATCCCGCATAAAATGCAGTACTGTTGGAAACGGAAGCCAGCTTGATTGCCGTGTTCGGACGGGTACGGATAGAGCCTGACTCCTATGGCCGTTCACTATGTAGAGTCGAATTCCCATTTAAAAAGGTTACGGTCCGATGGGTTTTAGATTTCAATAACAACTTTCCGCTCTTTCTCGTTTATCTCTTTTACAATATTGTGGCCTTTTAGCTTCTCCTTGATTTCTTTCCATGTAAATTTTTTTGATGCCTTATTAATTTCACTGATTACATCATTTACGACATGATAATTTTGATAAATCAATTCTGCCTTTTCCCTCAACAAAGCTTCTTCATTTCTCAGTTCTTCCAGATTTAGTTGCTGCTCCTTAATTATCCTCGAGAGCGACTTCATTTTCTTGTCCTCTGCACTTTCCCTGACCTCTTTGAATTGGGAATAGAAATATGAGACTGCCCCATTAAAAGAGTCAAATTTTTCCTTTCTGAAAGAAGAATAAAATTTCAAATCAAATGGGATGAAATCAACCGGGTTCCCGTCGTCGAAAACAACAAATGGATTTATTTTCCTGTTTAACAGTTCGTTAAGCGCGCTGAAAATTCTGCCGACATCCCTTAAATCGATTTCAGAAGGCGACTTTTTCTTATCTATTAAAGCGATAAGGCAGACTTCCTCTGAATAAATTCCTCCTAATCCAAGCTCGGTTGCAAGAGACGTCACAATAGAATCCTTATTTGATTTTTCAAGCATTAAAATGAGCTCGTCCTTTTTTAAATCAAAAAAATTATACTTCATTGAAGGATATATGTACCGAATTTTCGGTTTTATAGTCCTGCCCTTGAATTCATGCTGCTCTAAAGCGTTCAAAATAATGTGGTCTGAATCTGTTAAAATCATATTACCCTTCCCAAACATCTCTATGTAAAGAAATTTAACAGAATCCTTAACCCTAAATTCGATCTTTAGAATCCTTTCAGGTTCGACCTGCTTGATTTCGGTCAGAAAATATCCGCCAAGATGTTTTCTTAAAAACATTCCAAATCCAAGAGTCTCTCCCGATTCCTTTTCTTTTGCCAGATAAATTGCCTTTCCAAGGTCAACTCTCAGGAATTTTCTGCACGCGCCTCATTTATAGAAAGAGCTTATGACCTCTTCTTTTTCCGGGTTGTAAATCTTGTCTATTCTTGAGCCCTCAATCTCCCTGAGCTCCTGCACTAAAAGCCTTAAATCCAGTGACGACAGCTGTTTTTTCATGGTTAAGGAAAAATAAAATCACATAAATGACTTACTTGGCAAGCTTTCTTTCAAGAATTTCCTCCTCTTTTTCCTCCCGCCTGAAAAGATAGTAAAGTGATGGGAGGAGTATCAAGGTGCCTGCTGCAACCAAAGGGTAGCTGTAAGGGAGCGCGTATGAGGAAATCATGATTCCTATTCCTAAGCCCAAAAACAGCTTGCCTGCCAGGATAAGCACAAGATGGAGAAGGCCTATTTCCATCACAATCTTTTTGTAACTTTTTCTCATTTCAATGAAAATATTATCTGTTATTCGCATTAACGGCGTTTTGCTTGACCCATTTCTCAATCCTATCGAGCCCCCTTTGGATTTCGTGCATCGAGGTTGCGTAGCTTAGTCTGATATGCTTATCGGAGCCAAAGGCGATTCCAGGGACAACTGCAACTAGTGCCTCGTCAAGCAATTTTGATGCAAATTCCATCGAAGTCATGCCAGTCTCGCTTATATCAGGGAAGATATAAAATGCTCCCTCAGGCTCAACGCTTGAAATTCCAGGAATTTCATTTAATCTCTTGTGTATAAACCCTCTTCTTTCATCGAATGCTGTAATCATTTGCCTAACTGAATCCTGCGGCCCGTTAAATGCTTCTATGGCTGCCATTTGGGCAATTGAAGTGGGATTTGACGTTGAATGGCTCTGCAGATTATCCATTGCTTTGATTAATTCCTTAGGACCGGCAGTATACCCGATTCTCCAGCCGGTCATGGCGTAAGTTTTTGAAACCGAACTTGAAAAAATTGTTCGCTTCTTTGTTTCGTCATTTAAAGAGCCAATGCTAAGATGCTTTTTTCCATTGTAGATGAAATGCTCATAAACCTCATCAGAAAGAACAAAAAAATCATTTTTAACTGCCAATTCAGCTATTTTCTTGATTTCCGAATGCTCAACAACTGCTCCAGTGGGATTGTTAGGGCTTCCAAGTACAAGCATTTTTGTCTTGCCGCTTATTTTTTCTTCAACCGTGCCAGCCGTCAGTTTGAATTTCTCGTCAGTGTTGCAAAAAATAACTTTTCCTTCCGCAATCTTTATCATTTCCTCATACGAAACCCAGTAAGGAACCGGAAGAATTATCTCGTCTCCCTTCTCAACAAGCGCCATCATTATGTTGAACAAGGAGTGCTTTCCTCCACACGAGACAAGTATTTC
>CAZGTJ010000157.1:0-3448 GCA_964528545.1 uncultured Methanosarcinales archaeon | reverse complement strand
TATGATTTCTTTAAGCTTGATTTCGACGGCATCGTGATAAGCAACGGCCCTGGCGATCCAAAAATGTGCAAAAAAACTATAGGCAGCATCAGAAAAGCCGTTGAAAATAATATTCCTACGTTTGGAATTTGCTTGGGAAACCAGATTCTTGCGCTTGCAGCCGGAGGAGACACTTACAAGCTGAAATACGGGCACCGCTCGCAAAACCAGCCGTGCATCCTGAATGGCACAAAACGATGCTACATCACAACCCAAAACCATGGCTTTGCAGTTGACATGAAATCATTAGGAAATGAGTGGGAAGAATTTTTTGTCAATGCAAATGACGGCACAAATGAAGGCATAAGGCACAAAACAAAGCCTTTTTTTTCCTCGCAATTTCATCCGGAGGCTTGTCCAGGCCCTATCGACACGGAATTTTTGTTTGACGAGTTTGTCAAGATGCTAAAATAGAATGGTGAACAACAAACCCAAAAAAGTCCTCGTGTTAGGAAGCGGAAGCCTAAAGATCGGGCAAGCCGGCGAATTTGATTACTCGGGCTCGCAGTGTTTAAAAGCCCTTCGCGAAGAAGGAATCAAAACAATTTTGGTTAATCCAAACATTGCAACAATCCAGACAAGCGAAGGCATGGCTGACAAAATTTATTTCCTTCCAATAACCTCTTATTTTGTTGAAAAAGTCATAGACAAGGAGCTTCCCGACGGGATTGTGCTTTCTTTCGGCGGCCAGACTGCCTTGAACTGCGGCGTTGAATTGTTTGATAGAGGCATATTTGAAAAGCATAAAATACAGGTCCTTGGCACACAAATTGACGCTATAAAAAACACCGAAGACAGGGAACTATTTGTAAAAAAGCTGAATGAGATAAATGTAAAAACGCCGGAGAGCGAGGCTGTCAACAGCGTTGAGGGCTCATTAAAAGTTGCAAAAAAAATCGGATATCCTGTGATGTTAAGGGTTGCCTATGCCTTGGGAGGGGCTGGTTCCGGAGTTGCCCTAAATGAAATTGAGTTAAGGGAAAAGGCAAAGCGCGCGTTTGCCTTTTCCTCGCAAATCCTAGTCGAGAAATACCTCGGCGGCTGGAAAGAGGTTGAATACGAAGTCGTGAGAGACGCGTATGACAACTGCATAACAGTCTGCAACATGGAAAACCTCGACCCGATGGGAATACACACCGGGGAAAGCATTGTTGTCGCTCCGTCTCAAACCCTGACAAACAGCGAATACCACAAGCTCAGGGAAATAGCAATCAAAGTTATAAGGCATCTCGGCATTGTCGGGGAATGCAACATACAATATGCTCTTGAGCCGAACTCTGAAGACTACAGGATAATAGAAGTCAATGCAAGATTATCAAGAAGTTCTGCTTTGGCGTCAAAGGCAACAGGATATCCGCTGGCGTATATCGCGGCAAAGCTCGCTTTAGGGTATTCCTTGATTGAAATTGAAAATGCAATCACAAAAGTGACAAAAAGCTGCTTCGAGCCGGCACTGGACTACATCGTTATAAAAATTCCAAGGTGGGACATGCAGAAATTCAGGAATGTCGACTTTGAGATTGGAAGCGAGATGAAATCAGTTGGAGAGGTAATGGCCATCGGCAGGAATTTCGAGGAGACCATACAGAAAGCAATCCGTATGCTAAGCATAAACCTGCACGGGCTGGTAGCCAACAACCTAAAGTTTGAAAATTTGGAGAATGAACTAAAGCACCCGACTGACAAAAGGCTGCTTGCCGTGGCAGAGGCAATAAAGAAAGGAATTCCAATTGGCAAAATAAACGAGTTAACAAGAATTGATGCCTGGTTCCTGCATAAAATAAAAAAGATTGTTGAAACGGAAAGCAAATTATCGGTGCATAGCATTGATAATTTGCCAAAAGACTTATTAAAAAAAGCAAAGCAGCAGGGCTTTTCAGATTTCCAGATTGCAAAGCTGCTTTTCAAGGAAACAAACAATATCGACGATAAAATAATCCAGGTAAGAAATTTAAGAAAGAAAAATGGGATAATCCCGTGCATAAAGCGGATTGACACCTTAGCTGCGGAATTCCCGGCAAAGACCAATTACCTTTATTTAACATACAACGGGGAAGAGGATGACATTGAATTTGACGGCAGGAATTCTGTTGCAGTCCTTGGCTCAGGCGCTTATCGGATAGGCTCTTCAGTTGAGTTTGACTGGTGTTGCGTCAACGCTGTTTTCACGCTCAAGAAATTAGGCTACACCACAATAATGGTTAATTACAACCCAGAAACAGTCAGCACAGATTATGACGTCTGCGACAGGCTTTATTTTGATGAAATGAGCTTTGAGCGCGTTTTGGATATCTACGAGAAGGAAAATCCAAGAGGAGTTATTATCTCCATGGGCGGCCAGATTCCAAACAATCTGGCGATGAGGCTGCACAGGCAGAATGTGAAAATTCTTGGAACTTCCCCTTTAAGCATCGACAAGGCAGAGGACAGGCACAAATTTTCCGCGCTGCTCGATTCATTGAGCATTGACCAGCCGGAATGGACGGAAGCAAAGTCAATAAGCGAAGCTGAAAAATTTGCGGAAAGGGCCAATTTTCCTGTCCTGATAAGGCCCTCTTATGTGCTGAGCGGCGCCGCAATGAGCATTGCTTCAAACAAAAAAGAGCTTGAGCAGTATCTGCAGAAAGCAGCAGAAGTCTCAAAAGAGCACCCTGTTGTCATAAGCAAGTTCATAGAGAATGCAAAAGAAATTGAAATAGACGCAGTTGCGCAAAACGGCGATGTTGCGATTTATGCAATATCCGAGCACATTGAAAATGCAGGCGTCCATTCCGGAGATGCGACAATGATTCTGCCGCCGCACTACACTTACCTGGAAACCGTGAGAAAAATAAAGGACACGACAAAAAAAATTGCGAAATCTTTGGAAATAACCGGCCCTTTCAATATACAGTTCATTGCAAAGGACAACCAGATTAAGGTTATTGAATGCAACTTAAGGGCGTCAAGAAGCTTTCCGTTTGTGTCAAAAGTCACAAAATACAATTTCATTGACTTGGCAACAAAAGCAATGTTAGGCACGGACATTACTGGAAAGTATAACACCATTGACCTTGATTATGTGGGTGTAAAAGCGCCGCAGTTCTCTTTTTCAAGGCTGCATGGCGCAGACCCTGTTTTGAGCGTGGAGATGGCATCAACCGGGGAAGTTGCCTGCCTTGGAGATGATGTAAACGAGGCATTTTTGAAGTCTTTGCTGTCCGTAGGCTTTGTAATGCCAAAATCCAGCATACTGCTCTCAACCGGCCCTATAAAAAGCAAAGCTTATCTGCTTGAAAGCGTCAGAAGATTGAATGAGATGGGATTTAAACTCTTTGCGACTCACGGAACGGCAAAATTTCTTGAAGAAAACGGGATTAAGTCAATTGTTTTGCACTGGCCCAACGAGCAAAAAGAGCCGAATGTCCTG
>CAZGTJ010000156.1:0-3448 GCA_964528545.1 uncultured Methanosarcinales archaeon | reverse complement strand
TTGGAAAGCCTTATCATCCAAGAGGCAGAGGAAAGATTGAGGCTTATCATAAAGCCCTCTACTGAGAGCTTATTTCTTTGAAGAAATTCAAATCGTTAAGCGATTTCAGAAAGCAATTATGGAAGTTTGATAATCAATACAACAACTGGAGAAAGCAGGAAGTGCTTGGATGGCAAACTCCGGCAAGTGTTTATAACAACAAAAAGTATTTTAACAAGAACAGAAAATTACTCAAAAAGCGGACAGAGATTCATGCAACGAATTAGGACAAAGATTGTTGCACCCTACAGCATAATCAAAAACTATTTATACTCCTCCAGATACCATTCTTAACAATTGTTAATTAAACAAAACGGAGGTTGTCTAAAATGCACACATTGCCGAAATTGCCGTACGCTTACAATGCGCTTGAGCCTTATATAGATGAGCAAACCATGGTCATACACCACACGAAGCACCATCAGGCATATATCGATAAGCTTAACGGCGCGATAAAAGGCACAAAGTTTGAGAATATAGATATTAATGATGTTCTTAAAAAAATAAATGACGTGCCTGAAAATATTAGGACTGCTGTGAGAAACCACGGCGGAGGCCACTCGAACCATTCATTTTTCTGGCAGGCGATGGCGCCTAAGGCAGGCGGCGAGCCTTCAGGAAAAGTTGCTGACGCAATAAACAAAACTTTCGGAGGCTTTGACAAATTCAAGGAGGAATTCACAAATGCCGGCTTGAACAGGTTCGGCTCAGGATGGGCATGGCTCGTGTTGAACGGCGGAAAATTGGAAGTTTACAGCACTGCAAACCAAGACAGCCCTTTGATGGAGGGAAAAACACCGATTTTAGGTATAGACGTATGGGAACATAGTTACTACTTGAAATGGATGAATCAAAGAAATAAATACATAGAATCGTGGTGGAACGTTGTCAACTGGAAAATGGCAAATGAAATTTTTGAAATGCACAAAAAAGTTACTCATTAATTTTTGTTCTTATCTTATTCCACCAGTAAAATAAATAAATTTTTATATTCGGCTTTTTGCCAGCCAGTATGCTTGAAGAAACGATAATTCAAGAACGATTGCTTAGGCTGGTCTGCAATAATCAAGGTTCTGCTGCCTACAATGGGAAATACGATGAAGTAATTTCATTGCTTTCTCTTCTTTACATGCATGACATTGGAAACCAACAGCTTCCTGAAGACCAGCTGAAGGATATAAAGGCGAGATTTGAAATTATGACGGGGCAGCAAAAGATTGCATTCTACAACGAGCTGGCAAAGAAGGCTGCGCAGCAGAAAAAAACGAGCCCGCTTGAAGCCCACAATAAAGAAGAGCTTGCCAGATACTTCAGGCACAGATACCTGCCAATGAGGAGTGTGAATATGCATTAGCTCATTGCCGCAAAGGCTGTTACAGCATAATATTTAAATAATAGTTGAATCAGGAATAGAAGGATTACATTAAAAAGGTGTTAATTTTTGGCTTATGACAGGGTGTTTAGAAATCCAGATACTGCTTCTAAGACTGGCGGAATCCCAAGTATAGATCAGCTGGCTTCAGCAAACGATAATGAGGTTGTTCAGGTGCTAGATGTGCGCGTTTTTAATATGCTGAGGCTTTATGATTCTACAAGACATAAAAAATTGATTGACAAAGAAACCAAACGGATGTTAAAAGGCTACATCAGTGCGCTGGGCAAAGAAGGTAGAGTCCAGCTTTATGGCTTGCTGAGAGTTTACGCTTTTATTTTTGACTTGGAAAATAATTCAAAGGAGTATGACAGGCATCTCGAAGCGGCGGACTACTTAAGAAAGTCATTTCGACTGAAAATTTTACCAGCTGGAGAACAAGAAACCAAATACTAAAGAAGTCTTCCTATTTCTTCACTTTGCCATTATCCTGCAGCTTGACCGCAAAGTAGTAGATGACGGCACCCAGCAACGCAAGAAAAATCAGCACAAGTATCCATACTATTTTTTCATTGTCGTTCTTGAATCTCCGTTTGGCGCAGTCAACAATCATCCATATCCAGAATGCGAAAAGCAAAAGTGCTAGCGCAAACATTAAAAAAATCATTAACAGGATAAAACCAAGCGCCTGTGTTACCATATTAAGGGACATAATACACTAAGATTTTAAAAGTTATCTATTCATCGGAGTCGGCATCTTCCTTGTTTTTTTTCTTGCTCTCTTTCATCTTCTTAGTCAATCCGATTTTCTTGTGGCATTTCTGGCATTCAAAAACGTATGATGGCACGCCTTCAAAGTTTTTTCTCTCGTATTTGGAAGTTGTCTCGCCTTCGTTGCCGCAGTGAGGGCATTTGTAATCAATATTAATAACCAATGAGTTTTCAAATTGCCTATTGGCTTCGGTATAACCGCATTTATAGCAAACGTAATGATCTGCTTTCTTGTCAGCTTTGCCGCCCTTCTTAAGGGGTTTTCCCATTGTGCCTTCGCATTTGGGGCATTGCTTCCTGAAAACCCATGCCATTGCCCTGCCTGAATCAATAGTCCTGTTTGTGAAATACACGCACTCGTCCATGCTGGTTGGTTTCTTTAATGCCATTATCTCACTTTGTCGCCAGTCCTAAGCTGTCCTTGTATTCAATTACCGCCTGCCCATAGTCTAGGTTATTTATATACTCATCGCTTAGGTTTGTGTATTTGTTCAAATAATCCTTGTAAATTTCAAGCGTCCTGTTCTCTGTGCACATGTTCTTGATGGTTATTATATCGCTTCTTGCATCAAGGTAAATCTTGTAGAAAGTCCCGTTCATAAGCACTGCATTTTTGCCTGTAAGCCCTGACGCATTTGCCTCTCTTGGGTATTTCTCAACAAGATTCCAGAGTGCGCTTACCGCCTCAAATCCTTTTTGCGCAGAGCTGTTTCTTAACTGCCCGGATTCAATCACAAAAGGCCTGTCCTTGCACCCAAAGCCGTCTTTTGTTGTCCCTTTCGCTCCAAAGCTCGCACCCTTGGCATAAATCTGCGCGGCTTCAATGCTTGCAGTCCTGTAGATTAGCAGGCTGTCGAATGCTTCCTGCCCGCTCTCAAGCTTTTCTTCCCCGAGAATTTCAAGCTCGCTTATCATCAGGCTTGTTTCCTTTTGGCCTGTGGGGACAGAATCCATGGTAACATTGTACTTTGAATCTATCTCATTTAACTTGCCTAGCCCGTACTCGAAATTTTTGGCATCTTGGGCGCAGCCAACGATGAAAATCAAAACCAGCACTCCAAAATATTTTCTCACCATGTCACCAGAGCCTGAGAAAAAATGCCATTATTTATTGCTTTCGAAAACTATCAAGGAAGAAGGCAAAAAGCCGCCTCATATGCAGGATAATGTCAAGTTATGTGTGTTTTTATTGTTATTGCTCAAAAGCCAATAATAATGGCGGCTGTCGTCGCTTCGCTCCTCGTCGGACACCCCGTAAGGGACATC
>CAZGTJ010000155.1:0-3495 GCA_964528545.1 uncultured Methanosarcinales archaeon | reverse complement strand
CGTCAGTTGCAAGCGCAATTATTGTAATCTTATCAGTCTCCTTAACTGTCATGTCTTCACTCGGCTCAAGCACCGGCTCCCTGTTCACGTTGTTTACGTTGACGGACCATATCTTGCTCGCGCTTGAGACTCCGTCAGACACATCAATTTTTACGGTGTGCGTTCCAGCGTCATCGTAAGTTGTCTGGTAAATGTACGACGCGTCAGAGCCGGCGTCCTGGCCATCAAGCTTCCATGTGTATGTCAGCGGATCCTTGTTAAGATCGCTTGCCTCAACATCAAACTGGATTTCCTGGGTTTCGTCAACGGAAAGCGCGCTTTCGATTGGCCTTGCGACATCAATCGCCGGCGATTCTTCCTTTTTCTTGACAATTATCAATACATTTTGTGACGTTGTCAATTCCCCGTCAGACGCGGTGACAGTGATAGTGTACTCTCCCGCATCCCCGTAAGTTGTTGCCCATTCCCCATTTTGGTCGAGCGGGGACGTGAATGTGAATGTTAATGCGGTGTTCTTGTCAGGGTCCTCTGCCTTTGGAACAAGGCTAACAAGCTGCGTCTCATCAACTGTCACGACAATGGGCTGCTCGGACGATTCGTCAACTTGAGGCTCTTGCGTCTCTTCTATTTCATCAATTGCCTCGCTAGTTTCATCTATCTCAATTGCAACTTCCTCAGTTTCTGCAGTTTCATCAACTTCAGAGCTATCTGGGGACTCGCCTTCGATTTCCTCCACAACATCCCCAGTCGGAGCTTGTGCATCTCCCCCTTCAACCTCGACAAAGACATCCTGCTCTGGGAGCCCTGCTGCCGCATGAGTTTTCATTTCAATCGGGACCGAGTACTTTCTTGGAAGCTTTGCAGTTGGGGTAGGCATCATGAATGCCAGTTGAACATGCGCTGTTTTTCCAAATTCCCCCGGGCTTGCGCCATATGTCTTATCGTCACTATGGTATGCAAGAGCAATAACTGTATATGTTTCGTTTGTGCTTTGCTCAAGCTGATTCAATTTTACCTCGAATTCGGCATTTCCCTCTTCATCCGCCGAGAATGAGTTATCCGAGCCGTCTTCTTTTCCGCACGGCGCATCTTGAGCGCTAAACTGAGGAGGAACTGTCAGCCTTGAGCACCATAATGTGTAGATTCCGTTAGGAACAAGATTTTTGAAGGTTAGTTTTAATTCAGCGTTTTCCTTATCAACAGAGTAGGTTCCAGAACCTTCTGCCATAAGCCAGTTCTGCAGGGTCATGTCAAGAGACTTGCCTTTTTCAAAAGGCCCAAGTGCATTTTCAGAAACCTTGAACGGGTCATGGGCCACCGGATTTGCAGACGCAAAAATTATTTTCTCCAAATTGGCGTCTATAGCTTCGCCTTCAACTCTTACAATCTGGCCAGGCTTTGCCTTTACATTTGTGCCGTAGAGAGTTTGATAAACCTCACAACTGCTCAGCAAAAAAGCAGAAATAATTAACAATGCCACTAGCGCTTTCATTTTGAGACCCATAACCATCCTCCTCTTCATTCAAATAACTAAAGTGTTGTTATTGCAAAATAATAACTTATATTTAAACTTTGTGGTAGTCACAATTTTTTCCCAGTGATTAGTGCTAAAATTATTTTCTGTATGCTCTCTTTAATAAATCCGTACTGAAAAGAATTATGGCGGCAAAAATATTTTTATCTTCTGCAGAGATCAACAGTCTGCATAAAAAATATGGGCCCGCGCGGATTTGAACTGCGGACCTCTGCCTTATCAGAGCAGCGCTCTATTCCTGCGTTTTCAAAACGTACCAGGCTGAGCTACGGGCCCAAGAAAGCAATTGAAAATAAAGTTGGTTTATAAAACTTGTTTTAATAAATCTCAAGGCCGCCAACTTTTGCGCAATAATCACGGCCATCAGTTCTTTCATTTTATTAAAATAAAACGCCTCCGACCAGACTCGAACTGGTGACCTTGTGATTTCTTTCTTGACGATAACAGTCACACGCTCTACCTGCTGAGCTACGGAGGCAAAATAACCCTTCTAGAATAAAAGTTTTGTTTAAATAGCTTTCTATGAGGAAATAGTTCAACTAATCCCGACAATCTTTATCTTGAAAGTCAAATCTTTTCCGGCAAGCGGATGGTTCAAGTCAATTGTGATTTCCTTGTCAGTTACATTGCTTACAGTTGCAGGCACTTGCTCTCCTGTCGGCCCTTTCAAGACTAATTGCCCTCCAACTTCGGGATTGACATTTGCTGGAAACTTGTCTTTTGGAATTGCCCAGACCAATTGATTTTGCCTTGGGCCATACGCTTCGTCTGATTTAATTGTGACTGTTTTTTCCTCATCCACTTTCATTTCCTTTACAGCATTTTCGAACCCAGAAATGACATTTCCTTCCCCAACCGTGAATTCAAACGGCTCCCTTCCAATAGAACTGTCAAATACCGTGCCATCATCCAAAGTGCCTGTGTAATGGACTCTTACTTTGTCTCCTAGTTTCATGAAATCACCTTCACAAACGGGTAAACAATGGTTATTTAATGGTTGTTATTGCCCGTCTTTATGGTACAAATCTAGTAGAACTATCTTTCCTTCTTCTTTTAGTGCGAGGGCGCGCAAGAACCCTCGCTGGTTGAGCGCAAAGCGAAACTCGTGGTAGTTCACTTATTTCTTTTTGAACCCATTTGTCTATATTTGGGTAAAACTTCTTTAGTTCCGTAATCAAAGGGATTAGTTGACTCTCATCTCCTTCCTTGAAATCTCTAAATTGTAACATATAAAGAATGATGTACTTTTAGCTTATATATTTTGCCCACCCATGTCCAGTGGGTAAAAATGTCCAGCGGTATATCAAACTACTACCTCCATCTTCTTAACAACTTTCCCCGTCACACTCCTTAGCATATGCCCAACAATTTCCAAATCATAAAACTTCTTCAACTCCAATCTTCCTTTCACTCCGACAATTATCGGGTATGTTCCAAACTGCCTGCAAAAAGTCGTGTTTCCATCATAAATCTCAGCATAGCAGTTTGTTAATACAGTTCCTGAAGGAATTACCCTTTGCAGCATTGGCCAGTCTATTTTCTGCCTTATTTCATTTCTCCATTTCCAGTAAAGTTTTTTGTTCTTCCTCAAAAACTTGTCTTTGCCTTCATTGTAAAGAGAAGTGCCTTCAAAAATGGCAACCTGCCTTATGTTAATCCTGCGAAGCATCAGGCCTTCATCATAAATTTTTGTGAGCCATTTCATGTTCTCTTCATGGGTTTTCTTTGTTTCATTTCTTAAGCCAAAAATTATGTTGACGCCTGGCAAAAATTTCGGCATTCCGTCTGAGCCTCTTTCTGCCCCATACTTGTTGAGTATTTTTATTGCCTCATAAGCAATCTGGGGAGAAGTATTCAAAGTGTTGGCTTTCACAACTTCCATGTCAAAAGACTCAACGCCGAAAGCAGCTATATTGCCGGAAGTGCAATGCCTGACAATTGCTTTTGTTATTTCAAAATCA